>NZ_JAFEJT020000002.1 GCF_018555435.2 Bifidobacterium amazonense | reverse complement strand
ACCGAGGGCCTCTCCCCCGAACAGATCATCGGCTACTGCGCACGATTGCTGGGACTTTCGGATCTGCCGGCAGGAGACGCCGACGACCCGTTCGGCACGCCCATGAGCCTTGACGAGGCGCTGGCACGGTTCTCATGGGAGCGCGTGCGCGCGAATCTGGCCGATCGACGCACCGACATCGAATAGCGGCCCGGCTCCTCCCGGCAAGGGGAGTCGGGAGAAAAGAGGCGCGTCAGTTCAGGCTCGACACGGTGCCAGCCGATCCACAGCTCGCTGTCGAGCGGCCATTCATTGGGCGTGCATCCGTCAAGGCGCATGGACTGCTGCAGCATCAGCGGCGCGGGCTGCCCCTCGCCGGCGCAGGCCGTTTCATTGTCGTAATGGCCGAGCCGGTGGCCGACCTCGTGGTTGATGACCATTTCGCGGTAGCGCGCCAGCGTGCCGCCGGCCTTCAACCAGTCCTCGGTGCCGCCGTTCCAGCGGTCGGCGTTGATGATGACCTGATCGCCGACGCGGCAGCTGTACGAGCCGGAACACCCTTCGGAAAAGTCCGACATGTACTTCGCCTCGGACAGGATGAGCGTCATGTCCGCGTTCGCGCAGTCGTCGCCGTTGAGCTGTTCGAACGTCGCGCCGGCACGCGGCCAGCCTTTGGCGTTATTGAGCGTGCGGTACACGGTGTTGGAGAACGCAGTGGTGCTGCCCACGTCACCCTTGGTCTCGAGGCAGTAGGTGAACGTCTGCGGCACGTCGCCGCTGTCGGCCGCCGTCGATTGCGCCTGCTGCAGGATGGACGTACGTTCGGCGTCGGTGAGCGGCTTGGCCGACTTGTCGGATTTTAGCGTTGCGGCGATGTCCGCGGCCTGCTGATCGGCGTCGGCTGCGGCCTGGGATTTGCCATCGGTCGACTTGGCAGACTTGTTCGACGACGATGCGGACGTGCCGCCCTTTGCCGCGGCGACGTCCGCGGACTGTGCGCGCACCCGTTCCAGCGCGCCGCCGGCGATCGCCGTGGACCAGACGACCGCCGCGACGAACGCGACGATCAGCACGACCACGGCCACGCGGCGGATCACATACTTGGGTTCCCGGCTGAACCTGCCGATGAACGTGCCGACGGGCCCACTGCGGGAACCGGTGAAACGCGGCATGACTTCCTCCTCGCTCTGCCGGCCGGCGGCCGTCATCCGCGCATCATCAACGACGGGGACGTCCCGGCCAGCCGTGGCCGATGCGCCCAGTATACGCGCAGCGCATCCGTCGGAATCGCACGGTGGCGTCTACAACCGGCATCAACGGGCAAGGCCCGCCCCGGAACAACCGGGACGGGCCTTGCGTATCGGGACCGGTCGTTGCGACCAGTCCCCGTTGAGGGAAGAGGAATCAGGCGAAGAAGGCGTTGAACAGCCAGGCGCCGATGATCGCGCCCACGATCGGGGCGACGACCGGGATCCATGCCTCGTTCCAACGGGAGGTGCCCTTGGACGGGATCGGCAGGACGGCGTGCAGGAGTCGCGGCATGAGGTCGCGGGCCGGGTTCAGGCCAGGGCCGGTCGGGCCGCCCATGGAGGTGACGAGGCCCCACACGATGAAGCCGACGACGATCGCGGCCGCGGCCGGATCCTTCTCGCCCCACGGGTCCATCAGGCAGCACAGCGCGCCGAAGACGAGCACGAGCGTGCCGAACATCTCGTTGACGAAGTAGTTGAGCTTCTTGTTGTCGGCGTCGGTGGTGCAGAAGGTGGCGAGGATGGCCTCGGCGTCCTCGGTCTCCTTGTAGTGCGGATAGTAGGTGAGGTACACGATGAACTGGCCGAGCGCCGCGCCGAGCAGCTGCGCGATGATGTACGGCAGCACCTCGTTCCACGGGAACATGCCGTTGATGGCCTGCGCGATGGTCATGGCCGGGTTGATGTGCGCGCCGGAGACCGCGCCGAACATGAGCACCGGGAACATGACGCCGAAGCCGTAGCCCATGGCGATGTTCAGCCAGCCGGCGTGGTGGCCCTTGGTGTTCTTGAGCTCGACGTTGGCCACGGAGCCGTTGCCGAAGATCATGAGGATGGCGGTGCCGAAGAATTCGGCGGCCAGCTTGGTAAAGAGGGAGTATTCCACTGCTTCTTCTTTTCTCTCTTGAGTCGGATTGATGCAATGACAATGACGTGCGGGGACGTCAAGCAAACGGGATAAGTGTACGCCGAGGGCTGAACGTGCGCGCTGGCGGGCGACAACGAAACCGCATACGAAAAAGGCCGGAATCATGCGATTCCGGCCTTGCTCGTGCCCCCGCAGGGAGGTGGAACTTCCCACGGAAACCATTGAAAAACAAGGCTTTCAGCATTCTCTTGCGAGAATCGTTACCTACATTGTAACCTCCGGCTGAAGTCCGGTGAAGTCTTCTGATGCATTGTGACCCTGATGCCTTATATATATGCCTACTTGGCGTGCAGATCGGGCCAGGGTTGGGGTAATAGCTCGTTGACGGTAACCCCGAGTATCTCGGCCAGGGCGATCAGGGTCTTCGCCGTTGGGTTGGACGGGGAATCGTTCTTGAATCCGCCGCGTTCTAGGCGTTGGTATTGCAGTCGGGACAGTCCGGCGTCGAAGGCGACGCGTTCCTGACTCAGTCCGCGTGCGTTGCGCAGTCGTTGGAGGTTGACGCCGAGCCGTCTCGAGTACTCCTCCCATGACAGATCGTAGTCAACCGTCTGAAGCATGCGCTCAAGCTACGGTCGTAACAACATATATGTAGCTCCATAGATGTAGCATTTTCCCTTGTAGCCGTCAGGGGAAGTTCAGCACTGCACGGTAAAGGCGCTTTAAGAAGAGCAAGTAAGGAGTGCGCGATGTCCAAGGCGCGTCATGCTAAGAAGAAGGATTACGGCAAGGTCGGCGTTCAGCTTGGTGCTGGTCTGATTGCGACCGCGACGTTGATGTCGGGTGCCGCCCCGGCTATGGCGGATGAGGCCCGGGGTTCGGAGGCCGTCGCCAAGCAGCTTGAGTCCACCCAGGCCGTGTCGGACGCAAAGATGAGCGTTGAGGAGGCCCAGCAGAAGGTCGACCAGGCCCAGCAGCAGGTGCAGCAGGCCCAGAACCAGAAGGACACTGCCGAGCAGAACAATAACACCGCCAAGGACGACTACAACACCGCCCTCAACCAGGGCCAGATCAGCGGCGTCATCGACCAGAACGCTAACGCCGACACCACCCCCACCCCCACCGACAAGGTGACCGAGGCGCAGAACAACCAGTCCGCCGCCCAGCAGAACGTCCAGCAGAAGCAGGAAGCCGCCGACCAGGCCCAGCAGGACAAGGACAACGCGCAGACCGAGGTGGACAACGCCCAGAAGGACGCCGACACCGCCCAGCAGAACGCCGACAAGCTCCACCAGGAACTCGGCACCACCGAACAGGCCCAGCAGAACGTTACCGACGCCCAGAACGACCAGGCCGCCGCAGACAAGCAGGTGGCTGCCCAGCAGAACAAGGTCACCGAGGCAGAGGGTATTCTCACCCAGGCCGAGCAGGACGTCAAGGACAAGCAGGACGCCTACGACAAGCTCGCCGCAGCCGGCGACAACCAGGCCGCCATCGACCAGGCCAAGAAGGACCTCGACGCCGCCAAGCAGAAGGTCACCGAAGCCCAGTCCACCGTGGACAAGGCCCAGGCCGACAAGGACGCCGCCGACAAGACCGTCAGCGAGAAGCAGGCCGCAGCCGACGCCGCCAAGGAAGCCGCCAAGGACGCCACCCAGGAGAACATCCAGAAGGCGCAGACCCAGCTCGACACCGACAAGAAGACCCAGCAGACCACCGCCACTGCACTGGAGAAGGCGAAGGCCGACCAGGAAGCCGCCCAGAAGGCGTACGACCAGGCGGTCGCGGACAAGACCACTTCGGACGAGGCGCTCAAGGCCGCAAAGGAAGCCCTCGACAAGGCCAACACCGCCGTTACGGAGGCCCAGAGCAAGGTGGACGCCGCCCAGCAGAAGGTCACCGCCGCCGAGGAGGCGCTGAAGAACGCGGGTAGCGGCACGATCAGCGCTGAGCAGGTCGCGCAGGGTTCCGCCGGTTTCATGAAGTGGATCATGGAATCTGACGACCCGAGCATCACCGCCGACCAGAAGAAGGCCGCGGAATACGCCTACAAGCTGCTGACGAACGACAGGCCCACGGTCACTGGCTCCAACTTCAGCATCGGTGACGTGTCCGGCTACACGAAGCTCGGCCAGGCGGGTGACGCCACCTCGCTGGACAACATGCTGAAGGCCGCGCAGCAGATGGACCAGTACAACCAGATCCGCAAGCAGCTCGGCATGTCCACCGGCAACGTGAACATCGCGGGTATTGGCGTGTCCGAGGTCTGCGCGAACCTCGCCGCGTACTGGGGAACGCACGCCTGCAAGGGCGTTAGCGGTAATGAGAACCTCGGTTGGGGTTTCGACAACACCAGCACCGACATCAACCAGCAGGAGAACGGCGTCTACCGTAACGTGTTCGGCGGTTGGATGTCGGAGAAGTCCTACTTCGACGAGTGGATGAGCAAGCAGGATCAGGCCACCCAGGACGACGTGAAGGACCTGATCAACCAGGGCAACCTCGGCTACCTGTCCGTTAAGTACCCGGACCTGTGGTGGACGGACAACAGCGACCCGAGCGTGAACGGCGGCAAGGGCTACGGCACCGGCCACTACCTCAATTTGATCAACGGCGCGAACGGTGATTTCAGCTTCGCCGTCACCGATACCAGCAGCGAGGGCTACGGCTCCACCCAGGAATGGCGCAACTACGGCACTGGTTACGGTGTGCAGGTGTGGAATGAAGACCTCACAGCTTCTGTCGACTACACCGCCTCCTTCACCGTGGACCAGTACGTCTCGCTGCTGACCCAGTACAAGAAGCTCGCCGACGCTTCTTCCAACACGACCGAGCTCCAGCAGAACCTTGACAACGCGAAGAAGGAACTCGCCGCCGCCCAGCAGGAGCTCACCGACGCGAAGACCGCGCAGCAGACCGCCACCGACAACGACACCAAGGCGGAGCAGGCCGTCAAGGACGCGCAGGCGAAGGTGGACGCCGCCCAGCAGAAGAAGGACGACACCGCCAAGGCCCTCACCCAGGCGCAGGCCGACAAGGACGCCGCGGACCAGGCCGTGGAAGCCAGCCAGAAGAAGCTGACCGACCTTCAGAACGCCGCCGACAACCTGACCAAGGCGAACAACGAACTCGCCGCAGCGAAGACCGACCAGGCCGCCAAGCAGGGTATTCTCGACCAGGCCAACACCACGCTTACCAACGCGAAGGCCACGGAGCAGAAGGCGCAGCAGGCGTACGACGACGCCGTCAAGAACGGCACATCCAGCGAGCAGCACCAGCAGCAGCTCGACGCCGCGAAGAAGGCCCTCGACGAGGCGACCGCCAAGCGCGACCAGGCCAAGCAGGACGTCACCGACGCGAACGCCAAGCTCACCGAGCTCAAGGACACCGCGACCAAGGCAGCCGAGAAGGTGGCCACCGCCAAGCAGAACCTCCAGAAGCTCACCGACGCCGACCAGCAGGTGACGGATACCAAGAAGGCGCTGGCGAAGGCGGAGCAGACGCTGAAGGACGCGAAGGATGCGCTCGACAAGGCCGACCAGGATCTCCAGGACGCCAAGGACCAGCTCACCGAGGCCGACAAGGCCAGCCAGGCGGTCATCGACGCCTACAACAAGTACGTCGCCGCCTGGAACAAGTACAAGCAGACCCGCGACGACCTCGACGCGGCCACCAAGAAGCTCCAGCAGGCCAAGACCGACCTCGCGAAGGCCCAGGTCGATCTCGAGGAGGCCAAGAAGAACCAGAACCAGGGTGGCAACACCGGCGGAAACACCGGCAACAACGGAGGCAACAACTCCGGAAACACCGGTGGATCGAACAACTCGGGTAGCAACGGTTCCGGCAGCAACGGCGGCACCAGCGGCGAGCAGACCGTGGCCAAGCTGCCCGTTTACCGCCTGTACAATCCGTACAGCGGACTGCACCACTACACCGCGGACACCGTGGAACGCGACCACCTGGTGAAGATCGGCTGGAACTACGAGGGCGTCGTGTTCAACGCGGAGGCCAAGACCGGCACGCCCGTCTACCGTCTGTACAACCCGTACAACGGCCAGCACCTGTGGACCCTCGACAGCGCGGAACGCGACCACCTGGACCGCATCGGCTGGAACTACGAGGGCATCGCCTGGTACCAGTCCGACCAGGGCGACGTGAACGTCTACCGTTTGTACAACAAGTACAACAGCGAGCACCTGTACACCAGCGACCGGAACGAGTACGACCACCTCGGCACCATCGGCTGGAACCAGGAAGGCGTCGCCTGGAAGGGACTCGCCTGATCCATCGGCATGACCAGTAAGACGACCCCCGGCTTTGAAAGGTCGGGGGTCGTTGTCATATGGCCTCAGTCCGCGTCGGGATCATATTCAGGACTTTCCGGGTCGTACTGAGGATGCGCCTCGGCGAACATCCCCAGATCGACCTCATAACCTGTGGGGATCATGGTCGTATCCTCCCAGCTGCTTTCCGGGTAATGACGATAAAGAGGCATCCACTCAATTTCCAAGATCGCGTTCCAGCCTCTCCGATCAAGACCGCATATTATGCCGTAGTCGTAGAAGTCGGAGGTCATTTTGTGATATGCGTCCAGTTCCCTATAAAGGTCCTCCCAAGCCCGTTGACGGATATAGTCATAATCGATCTTGCAATAGAGGAGCTCGGCTATATCGGCAACATCCTGCAGGGTGCTTGGCGGACCGTACACGTAGGGCAGGCCCTCCACATCGGGTAGTTCGTAAGAGTAGCGAGGGTAGGGGAGCTTGTCCCGATCCCCGGCGACAGCCTTGCCGTCATCGGTGATCGTGAAGTTGATTTCCATGGTTGTTTCCTTCTTTGCTGTCATGTTGGTTTTTGAAATTCATAGGTGACGGTTCCTATGCAATCAGATCCTCCGCGGAGAGTTCCGAATCGTAACTTTGACCGGATCCCAGCTTGCCGAGGTTCCATTCGGGATCCGAATCGGCGAGCCCGTCGGATTGTGGGGTTGTCTGGTCGAAGCCCTGCGGTTGGGGCGGGTCATGGTCGAGCAGTGTTTTCAACGCTTCGCCGGTGACGGTCAGGCGATCCGCGAGGGCTTGGTGGTATCGGTTGGTCTCGTCGCGGGGGTTGCCGTACCGGTCCACATGGATCACGCGGGTGAGTCGTCTATAGAACGCGGTCACGTCCTCGTCGCGCAGCTTGCCGTCCGTCAACGCCATGCGCACGCTCTCGATCTGTTCGTCCGGGCTCCAGTTGCTCGTCACCACCAGCGTCTCGTAGGCGGCGTATGCGTTCTCGTAACGGCGGGAGAGCTGCAAATCGAACCGGTCCGTATACCTGAGCCACGTCTGGAACGAGATTTTCGGTGTCGGCAGGCGCAGGTCGTCGAACAGCACCGCGCGTTGGGATTCGTAGCCGGCCCAGGGATCGCGGTCCATGTCCGTGACGGTGAAATACCCGTCGCCGCCGTATTCGTCGGCCAGCAGGGCGCGGGCGGCCGTGGACTTGCCCGTGTTGCTGTCGCCGTAGATGTAGATGCACCGGACCGGACGGGTACCGCCCGTGTCCCATTTCAACGCCTCACGCGTGGTGATGACCTGGCGTAGCCATTGCATGCACGTGGACGCGGCCACCGCCAGCGACTGGTCCGCGAGAATCTCGCGCAGGCCCATGCCCTCCGCCATGACCGCGTGGTACAGGTCCTCCCGGGTGATCCGCTCGCTCCCGTCCGGGTCGGGCCACTCGCCCATCGCCTTGTTGCTCCACGGACCCAGCAATCTTGTTTTCTGTTTGGTCACGTAGGCCACGCAGGAACTCGGTTTGGCCTTCGCTTTCTCCACGTCCGCCGAGACCTTGTGCCCGTCCGTATCGGTCACCGCCCTGACCGCGCGCACGATCGACCCCGCACGGATAGGGCTCTTCATCGGGGACTCCACGTACAGCTGCGCGTGGATGCGACCGCTCTTCTCCCCCTTCTCGACCTGGCCGATCCAACTCCACTTGCCCAGGGCTTGTTCCACCAGCTCATGCGCTTTGCCGTCGCCCCAGGCCGTCTCATCCTGGTCGGGCAGATCGAACCGCACCATGAACCGCCTGGCCTGAACCTTGTCCAACGCCTTCAACGGATCCTTGGCCTTCCTCGGCTTAGACCCGTCTTTCTTCCCGGTGTCGGCCATCATCCTCTCCTTTCTGCTACATTCGTTCGCCGATGTAGCGGGAACAATGTCCCGGAAGCCTTGCAAACACTGGGTTTTCCGGGTGTTGCTACGTTTTTGGGTGGGGTACTGGGGAAGTAGAGGCCAGTACCCCGCTCCGCGCGCGTCTCCGGGCTCCGCCGTTCCGCGCGCTTCGCGTGCTCAGGCTCCGCCCTCCGGCCCACGCGTCGCTCCCCTCACCGACGCGCAGTAACGGACCCGATCCCGATACGCCGCATACGGGTAGTCATAGCCACGGAACCGTTGACGCGGCAGTCCGGGAGCCTCCACCAGGCCGCAGCCCGGCAAGGCGCGGGCGATCCAGTCCCGATCCCCGTCCGAAAGATCCGGGAACACCATGCGCGAGGCCTCCGGTTCGGAACGCAGCAGGATACGCGTGGCCAGATTGGAACGGGCGGGGCCGCCCAGGAACTCGGCGTCGGAACGCTGCACGCTGACGATCATGCGGATCCCGCATTTCAACGCCTGCGCGCTCAACGACAGCACCAAGGCCTTCAATCTCGCCGCGTCACGGCCACGAGGGGAGGAAGCGGCGTCCGTGGCCGCGACCAGTTGGGTCAGGCTCAGATACTCCTCGGCCACGAACACCACCAGCGGCGTCGCGGGATCATCCACGTCGATCTTGTCCCGGCCCTGCCTGACCAGCAGCCGCTGCCGATCCCGGAACACCCGGTCCAGCCAGGCAAACGCGTCCAAGTGAGAGGCAGCGTCCTCGGTGCCCAACGCGATCCTCCCGCCATAACGACCGGCCTCGGCGACCGGGGCCAGCAGGATGCCCGACGGGTCCGAACCCGCCAGTACCACGCCCGGCACGGCCGCCAACTGGGCGAGCAGCGACTGCATCAACACCGACTTGCCCGAACGCGTCTGCCCTGCGACCAGCAGATGCGAGGGCGTCGCCATGTCATAGGCCACCGGCCGACCATACGCGTCCACACCCAAACTCACCGGGACCATGACGCGCCTGCCTGACCGCCAACCACCACGTCCACCAGACTCATATCACCCGGCACGTCACGGAACTCCAGGATCGGCTGGTTCAACGACTGCTCGATCGCGGCCTTCTGGGTCTCGAAGAACTGACGCGTAATCCCCAACGGCAGCCAGAAGCGAAGAACCATCCGGTCGGGAGCATCACCCGGCATGTAACCCATGATCACCGGCCATACGTCACGACCCGTGACCTCGCCCGGAGCGGGAGGAACGATCAATACCAGCGAAGCCGGGACCACTGCCCTGTTCACGTTCTCGCCCCATGCCTTCTGCACGCCGGCGGCCCACGTCACGCGGGGATCGCCATCATCCACCGCATCCTTGATGAACACCGAACACGACGGGAACCGTCTCGAAAACCAGCACAGCAGCAGGTACCAGGGCAGGGCGAGCACGCCCGCCAGGAAGCACGCCGGATCGTTCCCGAACATGATCATCGGGGACACAAGCAGCAGATAGACAATCCATGCCAGCACCATGCGCCACCACGCCAGGCACAGGTCCTCCAACACATCCAGCAGCTTCTCGATAAAACGCTCCATACGAAAACCCTCCTAAAACCAAAAAGGGGTGCCGCCAAGCACCGCAGCCCGACGGCACCCGAATCCACTCATGTCAGGCGAGCACGCCGTCGTCGGACGGGACCATGTCCGCGTACGAGGGACGTGACGACGCCGGGAACTGGATATGCAACGTGTCGCTCTTCACCGCGCCGTTGAGCGGGGAGAGCACCGACACCCTTACATCGAAGTTCCATACCGGCATGCCGCGGAATTTCAACGGCGTGTTCAGCGCGACCCATGTCGCGTCATCGCCGGACCCCTCCATGCGGCCCATCATCACCGGTGTCGGGTCGTTGGACTCCTCGTAGCCGCCGATCTCGGCGATCAGGGCCACCGCCTGATTCATGCTTTGCTTGAAAACCTTCGCTGCCATAATTTCTGCTTTCATGCGAAATAAAAGAACGGATGCCCGGCCCCGAGAGAGGCCGGACGGGGAAAGGAGCGTTTCGAGCGCGTCCCGAGGGACAAGCACCCGGCGTCCGGGGAACGGCAGCCGGTCCTGCTGTCGGGTCAACCCCGTAAGAGCGAGGAAAAGAAGCGTCCGGAGAACCAGACAAAAGCCCGACAGGATCATCCCCGTACCAGCGGGGAAACCGCGACGGTCCCGTAGCCCACGGCATGACTAGACCTGGGTCATCCCCGTACAGGCGGGGAGAAAACCGGGGCGTCAAGGCGTACGGACGGCGTTCCGCAGCCCGGCGAAACCGTCGCGTTATACATAGGACCGGCTTGAGTCGTTACCTGAGCACCGCCGCGTTGAACGGCTGCACCAATAGCGTTTCGGACGAAGTCCAAGGGCCACGTCCGGCGTCCGGAAGAGAAACAGAGCCGGTCCTGCTGTCGGGTCAACCCCGTAAGAGCGGGGAAACGAAGCGTCCGGCGAACCGGACAAAAACCCGACAGGATCATCCCCGTAAGAGCGGGGAAACCGCGACGGCATGACTGAAACTGGGTCATCCCCGTACAGGCGGGGAGAAAAACCAGGGCGTCAAGGCGTACGGACGGCGTTCCGCAGCCCGGCGAAACCGTCGCGTTATACATAGGACCGGCTGTCGTCACCTGAGCACCGCCGCGTTGAACGGGCGGGCCAGCAGCGTTTCGAGCGCGTCCCGAGGGACAAGCACCCGGCGTCCGAGGTGATAGCAGGGAAGACGGCCGGACGAGAGCAGGCGATCCACCCCCGAGGGGGAGATACGCAGCAGGTCGCCGACCTCCGGCTTCGTCAGAAGCCTGGGCAGGTCGGACAGGTCCACCAACGGACGAACCGTCGAACCCGTCGTCCTGCGCGTGCTGCCGTTGTCCATGTCGTCCTCCTTGCTAAGTGATTCCCAAGATAGAAAACGGCGTACAATGAGTTACATTTCATAACTTTTTTGATTGGAAGACGTCAGGATGGACCTAGACCGGTCAGCAGCAAGCCAGAGCGCCGGCAGGAAAGAAAGGAAAAACGATATGACGGACGGACCAGAGAAAACGGTGGACAGCGGAAGCGACGACGCGTTCATCCGGCGAGTGGCGAGATACCGGAAGATGGCGCGTGAAAGCGAGAAGCTACCCAAGGGCATGAGCCTGAAGCAGCTCGCGGAAAAGGTCGCCTTGCTTCGAGGTGGGAAAGACAGTCTGTCCTGGGTCAGGAAGATGGCCTGCGCCCCCAGGCCGCGACAGAGCCGGGACGTCCGGACGGGAAAGGCTCGGCAGGGTAAGAAGCACATCACCGTAAGCGACGTCATCATCCTGTCCAAGGCGCTGGGGGTATCGCCATTGGCGCTGCTCATCGACCTCGACAAGCCGTTCGACCGTTGCGGCATAGAACCGTACGCGGATCAGGCCAACTACAAGGTGTACGAAGAACTCAGCCAATGGTTCCGAGACGATTCGGACGAACTGACCCGAAAGGGATGCGAACTGATGCGGGCCGTCCAGCTCATCGACGAGAACCATCTCGAACTCGAACGTTTGGAAAAGCAGCGCGGCAAGTTCCAGGAACAGCTGGGAAGAGGCGTTCTGACGGCGTACACGGTGGAAAACGGACGGAGGAAGGCCTGGCGCTACCGTCCCGCCGTCGCTACGGTCGGACCAAAGGACGCCAACAAGGACATATTCGACCTGACCGGTTTCCTCAAGACGGAAGAGGCCATCGCGCAAGCATGGCAGATGCTGTCCGGCGGGCGCCTGTACCTGCAAAAGCACCACGCGATGCCCGATCCGTCATCCCCGACCATCGCCGAAGACGCGAAGCCGCTCCTGACGTTCCTCGTCAACGACTACGAGCGGCTGGCCCAAAAGGAAGCCGACCGCCCCCATTACGCGTATGGCGTGGACCCCGAAACCGGGTTCGACATGGACCCGAGGACCACGTTCTCCCAGGACCAGGTGATCGGCGCGGACTACGAATGGGAGCAGCAGCGACAGACCAAGGAACAACTGGCCAAGCCCGAACTCCGAAAGTGGTTGTACGGCCAGCTGGCCGACCTATCGGCGGAACAGGGGCGGAAAGTAGTCGGCCGGCAATACTGGCAAAACGGCGAGCACTGGATGGACATCCAGGACGACATCCACGAAGTCAGGACGCGCATGACCGACCCGTGGATCACCTCGATACTCGAAGCGCGAGACGACGAGGAAGCGAAGCGAAAAAGGGCCGAGGAGAAGGCACGGAAGGAAACGGAGCAGGCAAAGACAGAAGGAAACCCGTCTAGCCCATCAGAATCAGCTCGGCCTTAAGCCTGCGCACCCGTTCCCGCGCCGTTTTGAGGTCGTCCTGGGCTTGGAGCAGCTCGCCCTCGACGACCTCGCGGGTGCGCGCCACGGGCATCATCTCGACGGCCAGCTCGTTGGCGACCTGCTTGGTGTGCTGGTCCACGGCGCGCTGGTAGTGACGGATCGCCACGTCCGTCGACGTGTGTCCCAATTGGTTCATGGCCTCGCGCAAGGTGCCGCCGGCGAGGATCAGCAGCGTGGCGTGCGTGGCCCTGAGCGTATGGAACACGATGTCCGGGCGGCCAGCGGCCTTCTTGGCGATATCGAATTGCTTCCTGAGCACGTTCTGGCCCAGCATCCGCGCCCGTTTGGCCTTGAACACCATCGCCGTCGGTCCGGGATCGCAATACGCGTCCAAATGCTCGCGGATCAAGGGGACCAGTTCGACGGGGATCACCACGTCCCTGACGCTCGACGCGGTCTTCGTCCGGGACAGCACCAGTTCGCCGCGATCCTCGGGGCCGCGGTTGACCGAATGCCGCACATGCAGGATCAGATGATCCAGGTCAATATCCCGACGCTGCAACGCGCATACCTCGCCGATACGCAGGCCACCGGCCAACGCCGACAGGTAGACGCTCAGACGCGTGTAATCGGGCATAGCGTCGTACAGCGCCTTCAGCTCCTCACGGGACAGCGGGCGGAGCCTCACCCTATCCGATTCGGGCACGGTCGGGATCGGGAAAATGAACGGGTTGTCCGCACGCAGTGGCGCGGATCCGTCCATTCCCTCGGTGCTGGCCGTCTTCATGATCGCCTTGAACCGCTGGCACGCCCTACGGAAGGCGTGACGGCCCTCCGGATGCGGCCGGTCATACCATCGCCTGATATCCTCGGGCGTGATCTCCTGGACCGGCATGGAGGCGAACGCAGGCAGGAAATGCGAACAGTCCGCCCGCAGATTACGTTTCGAGCTGCCGGACAACTCGCCGCCATCAACCTTGCGATACCCCTCGATCCACCGTTCCACGTAATCGCCGAACAGCACCAGAGCCGCTTCCTTGGCCCTCTCACGGTCGGCGGGACTTATCCACGTATCCAGACCCCTCTCGCACCGATCCAGATAATCCTTCTCCGCGTCCAGCCAAGACTCGGCCAAGGCTCGCTGACCGGCCTTGAACGACTTCGTGATCCTCTTGGACCGGTCAAGCGGGTTTTGATACCTAACGATCAGGGAGGTGACGTATCCCGCCTCGTTGGTGCGTTCGATGATCGACCCGAAACCGCGTCGTTGCTGCTTTTTCCTCATGCGTCTCACGGTAGGACCCCCGGAAATCTGTGACCTAACTTGTAACCTAAGTCAGGTGAAACCGACCATTTCTGACGACTCCCGAAGAAAAAGCACACTCGGCGACACTGCTCGCGACACGCCGGGGAACCCCAATGATCCCAACGGTTTTCAAGGGAAACAAAAAAGGCACCGACCGAAGTCGATGCCTTGTCTGTGCCCCCGCAGGGATTCGAACCCTGGACACGCTGATTAAGAGTCAGCTGCTCTAACCAACTGAGCTACAGGGGCTTGGTTAGATGCGTTGAAGTGTTCCTTGCAACGAGTGATAAATATACACGATCTCAGCCCAGATGCAACTTACGGCGTGTCGCCTTGATTTCCAACGGTTTGCGGCATATCGAAAAACGGCACATGCGGCACAGAAGACGTGGAGAGACGTGGAGACGGTACGAAAAAGCCCCGCCGGGCGGAGAGCGCCTGACGGGGCAATGCTTAAGCTCAGACTTTATGGAGTCTGGATGATTCCGGCGGAGCCGGAATGGTTCACTCGGCGACGACCTTCACGAAGAAGGACGCGGTGATCTCCGGGTGCAGAGCGACCTTGGCCGGGAAGTCACCGGTGGTCTTGATCGGCTCAACCTCGATGTTCTTCGGGTTGACGGCGGCCTTGTCGGACAGGGCGATCGCGATCTTGTCGGCGGAGATGCCACCGAACAGCTTGCCGGACTCGGAAACCTTGGCGGCGATCTCGACGGTGGTGCCCTCGATGAGCTCCTTGGCGGCGACGGCCTCTTCGCGGGTGGCGACGGCCTTGGCCAGGCGGGCGCGCTTCATCGCCTCGACCTGGGCGGCGGCACCCTTGGTCCACGCGAAGGCGAGGCCCTGCGGGAACAGGTAGTTGCGGGCGTAGCCGGCCTTGACCTCGACGACGTCACCGGAGTGACCGAGGTTCGCAACGGTAGCGGTGAGAATAACCTTGGTATCAGCCATGTTCCTTTACCTCCTCAATCAGCGGCCGGAAGTGGCGTACGGCAGCAGGGCCATCTCGCGGGCGTTCTTGATCGCCTTCGAGATCTCGCGCTGCTCCTGGACGGTGACGCCGGTGATGCGACGGGAGCGGATCTTGCCGCGATCGGAGATGAACTTGCGCAGCAGCGCGACGTCCTTGTAGTCGATCGTGGTGATCTTGGCAGCCTTCAGCGGGTTCGGCTTCTTCTTGAACGGCTTGACCGGCGGTTGCGGCCTCTTGCGTGACATGATGTTCTCCTTAAAAACTGTGTTGATGTTCGCGTGGTAAGCGGTATATGCGTGGCGCCGCGGCGGGATCAGAACTCGGGCTCGTCGGAGGATCCGCCGAAGTCGGTGGAGCCGCCGAAATCGGAGCTGCCGCCGAACGACGAGAACCCGCCGTTCGAGGAGTCGGAGGATCCCCACGGATCGGCTGCCGGCTGCTGGGGCTGCGGGGCCGCTGCGGGCTGCTGCTGCACGGCGGACGCACCGCCGGAGTAGCCTGCGCCACCCTGATACCCGGCATTGCCGCCGGCGAATCCGGCACCGCCGGAATAGCCGCCGTTGCCGCCGAAACCGTTGTTGCCGGCGTTCTGTCCGCCATTGAATCCGCCCTGGCCTCGGCCGGCGAATCCGCCCTGACCGCTCGAGATGCGGTTCACCTGGGCGGTGGCGTAGCGCAGCGACGGGCCGATCTCGTCGACCTGCATCTCCACCACGGTGCGGGTGGAGCCGTCCTGCGCCTGATAGGAACGCTGCTGCAGACGGCCCTGGGCGATCACGCGCATGCCCTTGGTCAGGGTCTGGGCGCAGTGATCGGCCAGATCACGCCATGCACTGCAGCGCATGAACAGCGCCTGACCGTCCTCGAACTGGCCGGACTGGCGGTTGTACGTGCGCGGCGTCGAGGCGATCGTGAAGCTCGCGACGTTCGCGCCGGAGCCGATGGTACGCAGCTCGGGGTCGGACGTGAGGTTGCCGACCACGGTGATAATCGTTTCGCCTGCCATGACGTTACCTTCTTACTTTGCGATTCAGCGATGACGCTGAGGGAAAGCTTACTTGACGTCCTTACGAAGGATCTTCGTACGGATCACGGACTCGTTGAGGTTCAGCACACGGTCGAGCTCGTCGCTGACGGCCGGCTCGCAGGTGTAGTTCACCACGACGTAGTTGCCTTCGGTCTTGCCGGCGATCTCGTAAGCGAGCTTACGGCGTCCCCAGATATCGGTGTTCTCGACGGAACCACCTTCCTTGGTGACGAGTTCCAGATACTGCTCGGTCAGCTTCTTCAGACCGCGCTCATCCAGCTCGGGATCGGCAATGAACATCAGTTCGTACTTATGCGCAGACATCACCCACCTCCTTCGGACTATTCGGCCACGGACGTTCCGCGGCAGGAGTGTGTATACGCGCTGCCCGCGGCCTGCGGGCAACCTGTACAGAGTATCCCCACCTTCCGACAGCGCCACGGACGCGGGGTGTCGGCTCCAGACGCATTGTTATATTGGAATGTGGCTTAAATTTCCCCGTTGGAGCAATTGGAAGGCGGATCATGTCGGCGATTCTCGAAGGCACACCGGATAAGCGACTCGCGTTGGTCACGGGTCGCGCATACCCCGAACTGGCGGATGAGGTCGCGGCCTGCCTGGGGACGGAAGTGCTCGAGACCACGGCCTACGACTTCGCGAACGGCGAGATGTACATCCGCTACACCGAGCCGGTGCGCGGCGCGGACGCGTTCGTCCTGCAGTGCCACACCGAGCCCATCAACAAGTGGATCATGGAGCAGCTCATCATGATCGACGCGATGAAGCGCGCGTCGGCCCGCTCCATCACCGTGGTCGCGCCGTTCCTCGGCTACTCGCGCCAGGACAAGAAGCATCTGGGTCGCGAGCCCATCACCGCCCGTCTGATCTTCGATCTGTTCCGCGCCGCCGGCGCCGACCGCATGATGACGATCGACCTGCACGCCGCGCAGGAGCAGGGCTTCTTCAACGGCCCGGTCGATCATCTGACCGCCATGCCGGTGCTGCTCGACTACGTGCGCAACAACGTGCCGATGGAGCACGCGACGATCGTCTCCCCCGACGCCGGCCGCATCAAGGTCTCCGAGCAGTGGGCCGCCAAACTCGGCAACCTGCCGCTCGCGTTCATCCACAAGACGCGCGACACGACGCGCCCGAACCACGCGACCGCGCACGGCATCATCGGCGACGTCAAGGGACGCGACTGCGTCGTCGTCGACGACATGATCGACACCGCGGGCACGATCTGCGAGGCGGTGCGCACGCTGCGCAACGCGGGCGCGGCGTCGGTGACGCTCGTCGCGACGCACGGCCTGCTGTCGGGACCGGCGACCGAACGGCTGCGCGACTGCGGCGCGCGCGAGATCATCGTGACGAACACCGTGCCGGTGCCGGACGCGAAGCGACTGCCGAACATGACCGTGCTGTCCGTCGCGCCGCTGCTGGCCGCGGGCATCCGCTCCGTGTTCGAGTCTCGTTCGGTCACGCACCTGCTCGAGGGTCTGCCGGCCGACATGCGTCCGCGCAACATCTACGCCTGATCGGCTATCCCATATTTTCACGAAGGCGGCTCCCGCAACGGGGCCGCCTTCGTCGTATAGCCCCCGTGCGTTAGGCTGAAGAGCGAAAACGGCACATTTCGCATGGAAGGTTTGTTTCGATGGCGGAGAACACGCAGTATCCGGATCTGGTGATCGTGGGCGCGGGCCTGTTCGGCCTGACCGTGGCCCAGCAGGCCGTGGAGCGCACCGGCGCGCGGGTGCACATCATCGACGTGCGCGACCATATCGGCGGCAACGCGTACTCGTATTTCGACAAGGAGACGGGCGCGGAGATCCACCAGTACGGCGCGCATCTGTTCCACACGTCCAACAAGCGCGTGTGGGACTACGTGAACCGCTTCACCGAGTTCACGAACTACGTGCACCGCGTCTACGCCACGCACGACGGCGTGGTCTACCCGCTGCCGATCAACCTCGGCACGATCAACCAGTTCTTCGGCGCGTCCTACACGCCGGACGAGGCGCGCAAGCTCATCGAGGAGCAGGCGGGCGAACTGGCCGGCACCGATCCGGCCAACCTCAACGACAAGGGCATCCAGCTCATCGGCCGCCCGCTGTACGAGGCGTTCATCAAGAACTACACCGGCAAGCAGTGGCAGACCGATCCGGCCGACCTGCCGGCCGACATCATCAAGCGCCTGCCGGTGCGCTTCAACTACGACAACCGCTACTTCAAGGACACGTGGGAGGGCCTGCCGAAGGACGGCTACACCGCGTGGATGGAACGCATGATCGACGATCCGCGCATCACGGTGTCGCTGAAGACCGACTTCTTCGACGAGTCGCAGCCGTACAACAAGAAGGCGCTGCTCGCCGCCGGCGTGCCGGTGGTGTACACCGGCCCGGTCGACCGCTACTTCGACTACGAGCTGGGCGATCTCAAGTGGCGCACGGTCGATTTCGTCGAACGCCGTTACGACGAGGACGACCACTTCGGCTGCCCGGTGATGAACTACTCGGACGCCGACGTGCCGTACACCCGCGCGATCGAGTTCAAGAACTTCAACCCGGAGCGTCACGACTCGCAGAACCACTCCAAGACCGTGGTGTGGGAGGAGTACAGCCGCTTCGCCGAGCGCGGCGACGAGCCGTACTACCCGATCAACACCGACGAGGACAAGGCGCTGTACGCGAAGTACGCCGCCAAGGCCGCCGCGGAGCCGAAGGTCGTGTTCGGCGGCCGCCTCGGCACGTACAAGTACTACGACATGCACAACGTGATCGACACGGCGCTGACCGCGTTCGACGAGCAGGTGCTGCCGCTGATCGCGAAGTAGCCGGACCGCCGTATGCAGATCGACATCATCGCCGTCGGCAAGGTCAAGGAATCGTACCTGCGCGACGCCATCGCCGAATACAGCAAGCGGCTCGGCCGCTACTGCAAGCTCGGCATCATCGAGGTCGCCGACGAGAAGACGCCCGAGAATGCCAGCGAGGGCGTGGAACGGCAGATCCGGGCCAAGGAGGGCGAGCGCATCGCCAGGCATCTGCGAGACAACGCATACGTGATCGCGCTTGCGATCGATGGCAGGATGCTCTCGTCGGAGGGGCTCGCGAACGAGATCAATCAGCTGGGACTGCGCGGCGTGAGCCACATCCAGCTGGTGATCGGCGGGTCGATCGGACTCGACGACGCGATCCTGCGCCGGGCCGACTACAAGCTCAGCTTCTCGAAGATGACGTTCCCGCATCAGCTCATGCGCGTGATCCTGCTCGAGCAGATCTACCGGGCGTTCAAGATCAACGCGCACGAGCCGTATCACAAGTAGCGCTACGCGAAGGCGGCGTCGTGCGATCGCGCGCGCAGATCGTCGCGCCAGATGTCGACGATGGTGCCGTACGCGGTCAGATCGCCGCGGATCAGCGCGGCCCCGGCCCGTCGTGCGATGCCGGAGTCGGGCAGATACGCGAGCATGACGGCGGCCATGTCCGACTCGACGCGCGCGTGCTCGCGCAGGCGACGATCGCGCGCGCCGGACGACAGCAGTTTCAGTTCGCCGAAGTTCGGACAGACCGACGGTGCGATCGTGCGCGGTGCCGTGGCGAGACCGGCGTCGCGTACGATCGCGGCGACCTGTTCCAGCCGACTGACGCCGTATTCGAACCGTTCACGGTTCCGCGCGGCGAATCCGTCCGTCAGATCGGCCGAGGAGACGGATCCCAGCAATGCCTCCGCGGTCCGTCGCAGGTGGATCTGATTGCGCCACAGGCTCTCGCACGGCGGTTCGCCGCCACGGCCGATCTCCATCAGAGGCTCGGCGCAGGCCTCGGATGCCGGCAGATCCCACATGTCCCGGTACGCGGTGACCACATGCCTGGCGTCGAACAGGTACCGGCGATCCGCCTCCAACAGCAGCGTTCCCGGGTCGTCGCGGGCGGAAGACGAACGTCGGGCGAGCGCGTCGGCGTCGTCCGACAGCAGGCCGAACGCGCGGTGCCGGCCACGCATCCACGCGTATTGACGGTCGGCCTGCGCCTGCAGATCCGACAGATATGAGACGATCCGTCGTGCCGCGGAATCCTGCGACTTGCCTCCGCGGGCGAACGTGCGACGCTCGCGCAGCAGGGCGGTGCCGATGTTCGGCCGGGCGAGCAGCATGGACGCGACGTCGTTGTCGCGTTCGTCGCACCCCCATTGCAGCAGGCTGTAGGCGGCGAGCCGGTGCGTCTGCTCGCAGTGCTCGAGAATGGCCTCGCCGCGCAGCTTGCGGTCGCCGTACCGGGAGCTGCCGACGGTCAGGCTTTGCCGGACGAGTTTCTCGCCTCGCATCGACCGGATCAGCAGCGGCATGTTCGACGACGGCACGCCGGTGAACGCCGCCTGCCGCGCATCGTCGACCAGATTGCAGATCCATGCGTTCAGCCCGAGTTCGTTGACGGTGGCGATGCTGTCGTGCAGGAATATTCTGCACTCGTTGGCAAGGGATTCCTCCCCGGTGGCCGTGGCGATGCAGAACATGGTGGCCCATGACGAACCTCCGTAGAGCCCGCCGGACAGGATGAACATCCGTTTGTCCACCGTCGCGCCGACGAGGCGGCCGGATGCGGCTGACATCAGGCGGCCGTCGGGAGGGCCCTGCGGCTCGAGGACCGGCCGGTCCGGCTTGCCGACATCGCCGCCGGTGGCGGCGACGGCATTGCTGTCATCGTTGTCATTGTTGGCATTACTGGCGTCCGCGGCTCTTCCGCGTCCGGTCACGCGGCTCATCAGCGTATCGAAACGCTCGCCGAGCCGTTGGGCCGCCGTCAGGAAGCCGACGACGTCCATGGTATGAGAATCACCCATGGTGACTCCTTGTCTCTTCTTGTTCTCTCTGTGTTCTCTGTGATCGCCCTGCCGGGCGAGATGGCCGCGATGGGCCCGTTGCCGCTTCTGCGACGGCTGATGGACCGTGGCCGTTGGGTGACGCCGACGCTGTTACGACAGCTGCTATGACAACGTTGGCATTATTGGGGTGAATACGACGACGCCTTTTGGGCACGATCCCCATAGTGACATGCCGACACCGGCGACGCAACGACGCGTCTCTCCAATTGGACACATCCGGACGATATGCCGAAGGCTCGGCGGAGGTTCACTGGAGGGGCAACGCATGCGCGGCAGGGACGTGCGGACGGGTTCAGCCCGCCGGGTTCAATCCGTCGGATGCAGCGCCCGATACTGCGACGAATAGCAGATGCGCGGCTCGCCGGCGGCGCGCACCTGCCGGGCACCACCGAAGCCGGACTCATCCTTCGCCCCCTGCCGTTCAGGCTGAACGGACCGGAAGGACGACGATCCGGACACCATACGCGACTGCGCCGCCACCGGGACGGAGACCGGCCGCATACGGCCCGTGGTATTGCTGGGGAAGAAGCTCGGCGGCGGAGGCACCGGGGCGGAATCGGACAGCGGCCGAAGCGGCACGGTCTCCTCGCCCCATACGTCGGACGAACCGGACGGATACGGGGCCGGAGACGAGGATACGGCGGCACGCTCGGCGGTCGCCACATCGGCCGGATCGACCGGCATGGTGGGAATCGAATCGGGCTCGGCGCCGTCGGAACCATCCTCATCCGGCTCCGCCGCGGGCCGCTCGCCCACGAAACGAATCGACGACGCCAGGTCGGAGGCTTCGTCCAAGGGGATCATGACGGTCGGCAGCACACCGCCGGACGCGGGGTCGTCACCCTGATAGCGGCGCACATCCGACATGTCGGCTCCCTCACATCACTCGTTACAACTTCACCGAGCCTATCGCACGCGGCCCGATATGGGCCGCAATATGCGTCCATGTGCGCAACTCCCCCACCATACCGTCACGTTTGCCGCCGGTTGCCGTCATTTTCGGCACGGATTCACCACACACGCCGGCAGACCTCCCCACCCGCGCAACATCGCGGACCGGCCGGCGACACACCGACCGCACGTCTGCGAACGCATCGCGTGCGCGTCTCACGCTCGTCGCACGCACGTCGCATCCCATCCGCGACACGCCGATCCGGCCATCAAAACGAACATGAATAATGTTCGCTTTTGTCATCGTCGAACATCGAACAAACATCATATACAGCGCGGTCTTACGCGACGCAAGATCGTTCACCCACTAAACAAAGCGCACATTCGCCCGGTTTTTCGCACATCGAAGCAGTGGTACCGTAAATCACGTCAGCAAACGACAACAACCCAACCCCAACGCAACAGCCAACGATAACGAACAGTTAACGTGTGAGATATCACATGGTAACCTTCGATATTCAACGCCGCCATTCCAGCAAAGGACCAATCATGGCACAGGACAAAACCATCATCGTCAAGACCACGCTGTTCGGCGTGGATCCAGCCACCAAGACCGCGGAAGCGAACAAGGTCGCCAAGAGCTTCGGCATCAGCGACGAGGCGCTGGCCGAGGTCGAGGACTTCAAGCAGGCGCTCACCGACCACAACGCCTGGGATCTGCCGTTCATGGGCTACGTGAACGAGGATGGCTACGGCTACGCCTACGTGCCGGACCAGGCCATCGCCGCGCCGAACTGGGATGCGCACAAGGCGTTCAAGAGCCTGCCGAAGGACGTGCAGATCGCCTTCGCCATCCGCATGCTCTTCACCCACCGCGACGTGGACCGCTACGGCGCCAACATGTTCCTGCACTACGAGCACGGCTTCACCGTGCGCTTCGAGGGCCCCGGCTCCAACAACTACTGATCGTCGGGGTTGCGGCAGGATCCGGCGGATCCGGGCGGCCCGAATGAATCGACGCCGTAGGCCACGCCGGACACGCTCAAGCCACCAAGCGCAGGCGTCGCGACACGCCGATGGGCATCGCTCCGAGGCAAGTCGCAACACCTGCGCTTCATGCTGCAAAAACCATTGGAACCATTGGGAAACGAGCACTCGTTCACGAGGATCGTACTCCCCCGTGAGTTCGAATCTCGTATCCTCCGCCGTCATTCGATTTGGCATATCCGGAAAACATGCTAATATCTACTGATTGTGTGCTGATGCTTTCGCGCGGAGGTAACACGAATGGAGGATTCGCCTAGTGGTCTATGGCGCACGCTTGGAAAGCGTGTTGGTGTAACAGCCTCACGAGTTCGAATCTCGTATCCTCCGCCATCAGGGCTTTCGGAACAATCCGAAAGCCTTTTTTGTTACCAAGACCCGCCGCGCGGGGCGCATTTTTGAGATAGGAAAGCACCACAGCACGGATTGTGGGCATAGACCTGTCATGAAGAGGCCTCGCAAGGCTCCTACATGGCCGGTCTATGCCCACGATGTCCGGAACCACCCACAATCCGACAGGCGTCATGTACCGTGTATGCCCACAATCCGGCGCATTATCCGGTATTCACAGCCCCTCCGCCGTCAATGGCACCCGCAAAGATCCCGTCTATGCCCACAACGCCAAATCCCAACCATCCCCGACTCCCCTTTCTCGCACCGATTGTGGGCATAAACCGTACATGTGAAGTGCCCCGCGTCTTTCACACCAACATTCACCGATCAGCGCGGCAAACCGCATGGCGACACCGCGTTCGGTTGTTTGACGGATTGAATGGTAACGCTGACACGCGGCGACACCGACTTGCGCCATACGCGATCCCGTGGCATGATATTCAGGTTGTCCTGACACCGTCAGGCGCAATGCCCCGATAGCTCAGTGGTAGAGCACTTCCTTGGTAAGGAAGAGGTCGTGAGTCCAATTCTCACTCGGGGCTCTCTTGTTAAGGTATCCCGGCCGCGCAAGACGCACGGCCTATGATCCGAATTCAGCGCCTCCGGAAATCCCAGAAACCCCGGCAATCTTGAAAATCCCAGAAATCCCGGAAATCCCGGAAATACACCATCGATCAGATCACCGATCAGACCACCGTCAGTACCCCGGCATTGCGCGCCCCATCATCATCCGCCGGCAGCAGATCATACGGCATCTGCTTCTTCACCCAGTAGAAGATGAGCAGCACGAACAGGACCAGTCCGGACCGCGGAATCAGCAGCGGGAACACGGCGATCACGAACACCATCGTGCGCACCGCATAGAACAGCACGCGCCGCCAGCCGGAACGCGGCCGCGTCTCGCACGTCATGTGCGTGAACCCGCCACCGAGCGTCCGCCCGCCGCGCATCCACGGCACCACCAACTCGCACACCAGCAGCAAGATCAACGTCACCACGTCGGAGACCCTGACCTCGTTGCCGAACACGTGGCCGATGGCCGGAATCGACCGCCACGTCGCGATATCACGCACCACCGTGATGTCGTAGACGATCGTGATCAGCGCGCTCGCCGACACCGAAATAACCGTGACAATCGTCAGATCAATCGCATACGTGATGCAGCGACGCAGGAATCCCGGCTGCGTCACCGTCGTCAGATCGTTCGTGCGAGGCGGCACGAGCCGATCGAACAGTCCGGCCGCGACGTAACCGATCACCGCACCCAACGTGTTCGTGATCAGGTCATCCACATCGAACAGCCGGTACGAGCACGGGTAGAAGCCGAGGAATCCCGTCAACTGCAGCGTTTCGATCATCAGACTCGTCGCGAAGCCGAACGGCAGCGCCGCGGCGAAAGGCCAGCGGAACACGCGGCCCATGATGAAGCCGAGCGGCAGGAAGAACACGACGTTCAACGCAAGCTGCATGATCGCGGACAGGCCGTCGGAGCGGATGTCGCCGACGAACCGCAGCGGGTTGAGCTGCGGGGCGAGATGATGCGCGGCGCAGTACGCGGCCGCGTCCTCGGGCATCGGATACAGCGTGAAGCAGAGCAAGCCGATCGCGTACAGCACCGTGCCGTACGCGACGATCGCCTGCGAGAAACGGATGCGATTGTAACGGTGGTACAGCAGCGCGAGCACCGGCACGGTGAGTACGGCCGACACGAGCGGCCACAATGCGACCGCCAGCATGAACGGCCGGCTGAAATAGGCGATGTATCCCATGGTTCTTCCTCTTGCGATTCCTTCTGCTCTGCGCGTCCGCCGTGGCCGGCGACGCGATACGACACTGTATCGGCCGGTCATGTCGGCCGGCATCACCCAACGGGATGATATGCATGGCCTCATCCTTGCGAGCGATCCTTGCGGATGAGACGGCGTGCGATTCCATCGCCAATTCATCCCGCAATCCGATGGAAGGCCGGACGGCGGGGCCATAGCCTCGGAAGCATGAACGCAACAACGCAGCAACCTCAGCGCACCGAACCGGCGGTCCAGCCGGCGCAATCCCAATTCCGACAGCCGCGCACGTGGTCGCCGATACTCGAGGCGCATGATCTCGTGATGGACTACGCCGCCGCGATGCGCGCCACGCAGGCCGGTCGTGCGACCACCGGAGTGGCCCCGACCGCCTTCGCATCGACCCCGACTCCTGTCGCCTCCCCTGTTCCCAACCCGCCGTTCGGCCCCGGCCAGCACATGCTCGCCCTGAACCATGTGGACTTCACACTCGGCGAAGGCGAGACGGTGGCCGTCATGGGCCCGTCCGGCTCCGGTAAATCGACATTGCTCCATGCGCTCGCCGGCATCATCCGCCCGACCTCCGGAACCGTTACGTTCCGCGGCACGAATCTCGGAACCATGAGCGACGCCGACCGCACCAAGCTGCGCCGCAACGCCTTCGGCTTCGTATTCCAATCCGGCCAGCTGCTGCCCGAGCTTCCGGCCGTGGAGAACATCGCCCTGCCGATGATGCTTGACGGCGCACCGTACCGCGACGCGACGGACGTGGCCATGCTCTGGCTTGAACGCATGGGTCTCAAGGCGCTCGCCACGCACCGGCCCGGCGAGATGAGCGGCGGCCAGATGCAGCGCATCGCCATCGCCCGGGCGCTCGCCGTACGACCGGCCGTCGTTTTCGCCGACGAGCCGACCGGCGCGCTCGACCAGACCACCGGCCGCGAGGTCATGGGCATTCTCATGGGCGCCGCGCGAGACAACGGCGCGGCCGTGGTCGTCGTCACCCACGACCCGAACGTGGCCGCCTTCTGCTCGCGCACCGTGACCATGCGGGACGGGCGACTGGGAGGAAACGCACGATGAGCACGTTCGCACTCTGGCGGCTGTTCCATCGTCTGCCCCATCGTCCGCCCAGCCGCACCGGCCGGTCGCTGAACCCGTCCGGACACACCTCGGCGCTGGCGGTCATCGCGTTCGCCGCGGCCACCGCCATCTTCCTCACGGTGCTCGGCGGCGTGCACGGGTTCGTATGGCGCGCCTCCGCCGACCACACGCTCGGATGCCTGTTCAACGAAACCGCATGCAGCCCCGGCACGTTGGCCATCTGGCGGCACCGGCTTACCAATCCCGCCGATCCGGCCTCCTACGCCTCCACGTACGTGATGCTCGCCGGATTCGCCTGCCTGCTGCTCGTCGTGCCGTTCGTGGCGCTTGCCGGTTCCGCGGCCCGACTGGCCGCATCCCGCCGAGACGCGCGCCTTGCCGCCCTGCGACTGGCCGGCGCCACCACCGGTCAAGTGGTTCGTCTCACCGCGCTCGACGCCGCCGGGCAGGCCTTGGTCGGCTCGCTGATCGGCATCCTCGGATACTGCGCGCTCATGCCGCTGATCATGCTGTTGCGCTTCCAGAATCAGGGGTTCACGTTCGAGCAGCTCTGGGTCGGGAGCCCTGCCTTGGTCGCCACCGTCGTGGGCGTCGCCGTGCTGGCGCTGGTTTCTTCGCTGATGACGTTGCGTCGCGTGGCCATTTCGCCGCTTGGCGTCACGAACCGCGCGGCAGGGCCGCTGCCGTCCGCCTGGCGCATGGTGATGTTCGTCGTCGCGATGCTCGCCGCCGTGATCGTGTTCAAGAGTCCGGCGATGCTGGTCAGTCTCGGCATGGGCACGGCGATGATCTACGCGGTGGTGATCGGCTTCGTGCTGCTCTGCTTCGCGCTGTTCAACCTCATCGGTTCGTGGGTGGTCACAGCCCGAGCCAAATCCAAGGCCCGTCATCCCAAGGACGCCGCGACCATGATCGCCATGCGCCGCATTCTCGACGATCCCAAGCGCGCCTGGCGCAACGTCTCCGGCATCGCACTAGCCGTGTTCATCGCCGGCATCACGTCGATCTGCGGATTCCTCGGCTCGGCTGCGACCGGCGACGGTCCGAATGATCCGGCGACGCTGTTTCTGCGCGACATCGGCACCGGCGGACTGCTGACGTTGGTGTTCGCCGCCGTGCTCGCGGCCGTCAGCTCGGGCGTGATGCAGGCCGGTAGCGTCTACGATCAGGCGGACGGGTACCGTATGCTCATGCTCGAGGGCACGGATGTGAAGACCCTAAACCGCGCGCGATTCGTCGAAGTGCTCACGCCGCTCAATGTCGTGGTGGTCGTTGCGGGCGGCTGTTCGATGCTGCTTATGGCGCCGCTGTTCGCCGCGTCGATGACCAAGCCGGCCACGCTGCTCAGTTTCCTCGGCGGTCTTGCGCTGTGTTATGCGCTGGTTGCGATCGGCGCATTCGCCTCCAATCGCGTGGCCGCCAACCTCAATCTAGCCGATTATCGCGCCGATGACTAGCTGGGCACATCGGACGCTGCGGAGGCTTTCTCGAAACTTTGAGGCGGTTTCCGCGACGTGCGGAGGTCTTTCTTCAAACTCTGAGGCAGTTGATCTAAGAGATCAGGGCCATGGCAATGACTTAGGGGGTATGGATCGGCGGGATCTTGCGTGCCGATTGCCTCATAGTTTGAAGAAAGACCTCGGGAACGCGCCAAAACTGCCTCAGAGTTTAGAGAAAGTTCCCGTCCGCTGCGCTTCGTCAGTGGAACATAGAGCGTGCATGGTTAGGCGAGGGGCCGACGAGTGAGATTCGATCGTCCTCCGCCGCCATCGTTTCATTTGAGCAGGTTCAATGCGACCGCGCCGAGCACGCGGATGTCGTAGTTGAGCGGTTTGATCGGCGCGACCTCGCGCGTCATGCCGAGCAGCTGGTAAACGGCCATGCGGCTGGCGCGCACCGAGTATTCCTCGGTGAACACGATGTCGCCGGGGATCTCGCAGTACTGGCCGGTGAAACCGAGGTTGGTGGAGCCGGCGGGCACCACGTCCGGCCGGTCGCCCACGGAGCGCGGCATGAACTGCGCGTTGATGTACGGCATCGCCACGGGCACCGCACTGACCACTTCGGCGCGGATCTGTTCACGCACATCCTCGGGAATGGGCAGGGACTGGAGAAGCTCCTCGAGGATCTCGCGGCCGGTGCACTCCCACATCGGCTTCTTCACGTAGCGTCCGGGCTCGTCGCAGTGGAACGCGCACATCCACATGTAGGAGCGGGATTCGTCCTGGTTGTCCCAGTAGGGCGGAGTGGGATTGCGCAGCTCCATGAACCACGGCGAGTCCACGAACGTGGTGGACAGGCCCTGGCCGGTCCTGTTGTGCGTCCATCCTTCCAGCCAGTCCATGAGCGTGTTGCCGGCGAAGGTGCAGTTGAACGTCATCCAGTTGGACTTGTCCGGGTGGCCGAAGAACACGTCCGGATTACCAAGTCCCGGCTTTTTGGCGGCGATGTTCCTCCACAGCGTCGCGCTCTGGGGATAGGAGTCGTCCACGACGGCGGTCCGGTCGGTGCCGCCGAACGTGGCGTTGTCGGTCATGCAGCCGAGCGTGGCCACCACGTCGTCCTGCGGCCGGGTCGCGATCACGTCGCGCGTACCGTCGGACCGCACGGTGCGCAGCGCGGTCACGGTGATGCCGTCCGAATCGGCGAAGTCCATGTCGTAGACGCTGGTGTCGTAGACGAAGTCCACGCCGGCGTCCTCGAGCACCTTCATGAGCGGCTTGATGATGCCGTCGTACTGGTCACGCTGGGTGAGCACCACGCCTTCGGCCGTAGGAAGCCGCATGATGAGCGGCAGTAGGCGGATCACGTAACGGCGGAATTCCATGACGCTGGTCCACGGGGTGAACGCGAACGTGGCCTCATAGCAGTACCAGAACACCGTGTGGAAGAAGTGGGAGTCGCGCTCGCCGAACCAGTCCTCGATGGTCAGGTCCCCCAGATCGGATTCATCCGCCTTGATCAGGGAGCCGAGCTTCATCAGCTCGCTTTTGTCGAGTCCGTAATGATCGGTTGGCAGGATCTCCCGGTCGCCGCCCACGAAGCGGGCGCGCGCGTAGACCGGCTGGGTTGCGGCGAAGGCGAACATGTCGTCGGTCACCGAGTTGCCCTCGTGTTCGAGGGAGGGGATGGAGCCCATGATGTCCCAGAAGTTTTCGTAGGTGAGCTTGCAGAACATGCGCTCGCCGCGCGCCACCCAGCCACGCTCGCCGTCGCCGGCGCCGTCGTTCGAGCCGCCCGGGACAGGCAGGGCTTCGATGATGTGGATGTTGCGGCCGTCGAAGCCGCAGTCGCGCAGCAGGTAGGCCGCGCCGGTGAGGGTGCCGAGTCCGGCTCCCACGAAGTAGAACTGCTTGTCGTCGGTGCGTTTTGCGTTGCCCAGCATGATGATGTCCTTTCGTTGAGTATTTGTTGATTGCTTGCGATGATGGTCGCCGCGATGGTCGCGCGACGTTTTGTCTGCGGTGACGATCGTCGTCTCGATATGTTCGATATGACTTGGGTCCAGCTTCGGTTGCTTGGATTCGTTTGATCAGACCCGTTTGCCGTTGACGGAGAACTTGCCCTTGGAAGTCGCGCATACCGCGGTGATGTCGTCGCCGTCGACCCAACCGCCGATGTGGTAGTCGAGCAGGCCGACCGGTGTCTTCATCGTTCCCGAGAAGGCGAACATGGTGCCGTCCACGGTGCCGACGGCGGTTTGGCTTCTGCCTTTCACGTTGACCTTGGCGACCAGCGTCCCGCCGTCGTCCTTGAGTTCGACCACGCCCTTTCGTGCCCCAAGTGGGGTGCGTACGGTCACGTTGTAGGTTCCGTCGATCATGGTTGCCGTCTTTCCTTGTCGTTTTTTGTTGCTCATGCCTGACGTCTTGCAATGTCAAACATGTGTTGGATTTTGTCTGTTGCCCCACATCGTACAAACGGCGAAATTCCGGCACAACCACTAAAAGACAGACATCTGTCGGACTTTGTACAATACGGGAAGCGATGTCGGACCTTTAAGGAGATTCCATGGCAAACAAGGCGGAATACCGCAGCGCACAACGTTCCCGTCAGGCCATCCGCAAGGCGTTCATCGACCTGTTGCGCACGCACGACGCCGACAAGATCACCGTCACCGCGATCGTCCGACTCGCCGACGTCAACCGATCCACGTTCTACGCGCACTATCCGGACGTGCGCGGCGTGATCGAAGAGATCGAGGACGAAACAATCGCCGAGCTCATGGCAGTGCTCGACGGCATCGAATCCGCCGATTTCCTCAAGGATCCCACGCCGATGATCATGCGGATCGGGCGCCGGCTCGAAGCCGAACGCGACTACTACCGCATCCTCATCCAGGCCAGCGGGGCCGCGGGATTCCTCGACAAACTCCAGACGGTCTTCGCCGAGCGCATGGTCGCCGACGAGGCGATTCCCGCCGCGATACGCGAAAGCCGCTCCTACGTGCTGCGCGTCAACTATTTCGCCGGCGGCATCGTCAATCTCTACAAACTCTGGTTCGCCGGCGGCCTCGATTGTTCGATGGACGACATCTCCCGGGAGGTCGGCCGCATGGTCGCCCTCGCCTCGCCGGACCTGCTGGACCATCGCACGGCCGGCCGTTGAGGCTGAGCAGGTAAGTGACCTGAATGAAACTGTAAATGGGATCCGACACGCCCCGACCCGACGCGACCCGCCGTGTCGTCCGAGTTGCGTCAGATTCAGAATCGTGTATATTAGTCACTCGTTGCATGAAACACGGCAACGAATCTAACCAAGCCCCTGTAGCTCAGTTGGTTAGAGCAGCTGACTCTTAATCAGCGTGTCCAGGGTTCGAATCCCTGCGGGGGCACGGACAAGGCCGGAATCAGAAGATTCCGGCCTTTTTCGTATCTCGCCCGCAGCCGTGGACGTCACCGGCCACCTGCGGACGCCGGTCCGGTTCAGCGTTCGATGCCGTATTCGGCGAACATGTAGGCGTCGTACTGACGGTCGCTGGAGTACTGCGGCTCGGCGTGGTGCATGTCGTGATGGTTGCCGTTGTTGTTCATGATCGTTCCTTTGCTCAACCTCTATCCGTATCGGTATCCGGTCTACCTCTCCCGTGTTTCCGGATGATGTGCGCCCGGCCAAGGGAAAATGAATTTACCCCGGCATGGACATGAACGGAACGGTTCGGAGGCCCCGTCACGGCCGTGCATGCCGACGAATCCTGCCGACGAATCATGGGGACCGGCGAACCGCATCGACGCAAGCCCGGACAAGCCCGGCAAACGACGACCGGCAAGCGCCCGAGAACCCAGAAAGCCCGGCCGATGGGGGCCGGGCTTTCAGAGGAAGAAAGGAGAGAAGAAGAAAGGTTCAGTTGTCGCGGCCTTTCGGCTGCTGATAGATATATAACCACCCGTTTCATAGCGTACGGTAGAGGATTCCTGAGAGTTGACTGATAATCTTAGCCGGCAATCCCGAACCGAAGGCACCACAGATCGGTTTGCAAGCCCCCTACTCCCGCTCGCCGCTGCCGCGCGCCGCGACGGCATGGGACACGGTCACCGTACGCGGCGAGGCCGGAGCCGGCCCGTCGATGCGAGCCAACAGCAGGTCGAGGCAGTTACGCGCCATTTCGGCCGGATCGATGCGCACGCTGGACAGTCCCGGCGTCATGAACATGCCGTCGACGACCGCGTCGAAGCCGACCAGCATCACGTCCTGCGGCACGCGCACGCCGGCGTCGGTGAGCGCCTTGAGCGCGCCGATCGCGAGCGGGTCGCACACGCAGAAGACCGCGTCGAACCCCAGCGTCTCCACCGCGTCGCATCCCGGCCGCCAGCCGCGTTCGGCCAGCAGCGCACGCATCATGGCGTAACCGTGCTCGCGGCTCCATCCGCACGGCAGCACGAGCTCGCCCAGCTCGCGCTCCCCCACCCCGCGTTCGCGCAGCGCACGGACCGCACCGGTCAGTCGCAGCTTGCTCGAGCTGGGCGGCACATCGTCGGCCAGCACGTCGAGCGGCGAGCCGAGCACGGCAATCCGTCGCGCGCCGTGGGCGGCCAGATGGCGCACGCCGGCGGCGGCGCCTTCGACGCAGGGCGTGAACACGCAGTCGACCTGCCTCTCCAGTTCGAACGCATCGAGCATCACCAGAGGATGCCGTTTGGAGAAGCCGACGAAATCCGCGGCCGCATTGCGCGGCCAGCATACGATTGCACCGTCGCAGATCTGCATCGACGCGCTCGAGAGCATGGCCTGCTCGTAGTCTGAGGAGAAGCGCGTCTGCTGCGCGACGATCTGGTAGCCGCGGCGGACTGCCTGATCGGACAGTTCCGCCGCTAATTTCGCCGGAAAGATCAGATCGAAGTCGGACAGCGACACGCTGATGACGTGCGTACGGCCGGAGCTGAGCTGCTGTGCGGCGATGTTCGGCCGATATCCGAGCTGTCCGGCGGCGTCGAGCACGCGACGCGCGGTCTCCGGACGGACGATCGACTTGCCGCGCAGCGCGTTCGACGCGGTCATGCGGGAGACTCCCGCGAGCGCCGCCACGTCGTCGAGTGTGACCATCATGCCTCCTTCGTCTTCGAAGGGCTCATTATACCGACGCGGGCTTTGAGGACACGGGACCCGGGACCGCGGTCGTCCGCACGTCGCTGTGCGAACGACCGCAGTCGGTCGGCGGACGGGATCGGATCCGGTCAGATCAGTCCGGCGAGCCCGTGATCGCGTCCGTTGCGGGCGAACGCGGGCACCACATCGAGCGGCGCGTCGACGGTGACGGTCTGCCCGCCGGCGAGCGTCTCGCCGGTGTGCAGGTTCGTCCACGTCGTCGTCTCGCCGCCGGGCAGGTACACGCTGCGCGAGCGCGCGCCGAGCTCGGTGACGGGCGCGACGAGGATGTCCGGACCGAACAGGTATTCGTCGGCCACGTTCGCCGCCTCCTCCTCGCCGGGGAACTCGTAGAACAGGCCGCGCACGAGCGGCTGGCCCGATTCGTGCGCCTCGGCGAACAGTTCGCGCGTGTACGGGCGCATGGCCTCGCGCAGGTTGATGTACTTGACCATGATGCGTTCGACTTCGGGGCCGTACGTCCACGGCTCGTTGTCGGCGCCGGTGTGGATGTGGTCGATCGGGTTGCCCTTGCGGTCGAACGTGGGCTTGCCGGGCACCTTGACGGCGGGCATGCGGTCGCCGTGGTTGCGCATGACGGCGCTGAACGCGGAGAACTGGCACCAGCGCACGTACAGTTCGCGGAACGCCTCGCTGTTCGGGTCGCCGCCCGCGAAGCCGCCCATGTCGGTGGTGAACCACGGGATGCCGGCGGCGCCCATGTGGATCGCGCAGGTGATCTGCGCCTTCAGGTCGTCGAACGTGGAGTGCACGTCGCCGCTCCAGACGAGCGAGCCGTAGCGCTGGGAGCCGGCCCATGCGGCGCGGGTGAGGTTGACGATGTCGTCCTTGCGCCCGATTTCGAGCTGTCCGTCGTAGAACGTCTTGTTGTACAGCTGCGGGTACACGTTGCCGACCTTGCCGACCGGGCCGATGTGGTACAGGTAGTGCGCGTAGTCGTAGTCGCCGCCCCATTCGGGCTCGGCCTCATCAAGCCAGAACGCGTCGACGCCGAGGTCGGTGTAGTTCTTCTTGGCGAGTCCCCACACGAAGGCGCGGGCCTCGGGGTTGGTGGCGTCGAGGAATTGGTTGTCGCGCGGCCACCACATGCCCACGTCCTTGCCCTGACGGGTTTTGGCGAGGAAGTTGCGGCGGCGCATCTCGTCGTAGTTTTCGGATTCGAGGTCGATCTGCGGCCAGACGGAGACCATGAGCTTGATGCCCATCTCGTGCAGTTCGCGGGCCATGGCGGCCGGGTCGGGCCAGAATTCCTCGTCGAAGCGGAAGTCGCCCATGAGCGGCCAGTGGAAGAAGTCGATGACGATCAGGTCGATCGGGATGTTGCGGCGTTTGAATTCTCGCGCGGTCTCGAGCAGCTGCTCCTGGTTCCAGTAGCGCAGCTTGCACTGCCAGAAGCCGAGGCCCCATTCGGGCATGACGGGCGCGTGTCCGGTCGCGTCCGCGTACTGCGCCTCGATCTGCGCGGGGGTGTCGCCTGCGGTGACCCAGTAGTCGATCTGGTCGGCGACGCCGGAGCTCCATTCGGTGCGGTTGTGGCCGAACGTGACCCGGCCGACGGCCGGATTGTGCCAGAGGAACCCGTATCCGCGGCTGGAGACCATGAACGGCACGCTGACCTGCGAGTTGCGGTGCGCGAGTTCGAGCGTGGAGCCTTTGAGGTCGAGCACGGGCTGCTGGTATTCGCCCATGCCGTAGATGTGCTCGTTTTCGTATGCCTCGAACGTCGCGACGGGCGATTCCGCACCGCTTTCGAGCGGGTGGTGCGCGCGTGCGCGCAGTCTGAGCGCGCCGCCGTCGTCGGTTTCGCTCAGCAGGACGGCTCCGGTCGCCGTGTTGAGGAAGGAGATGAGCAGATGGTCCTTCTGCCAGCCGGTCAGCGCGAGTTTGACGGCGATGCCGCCGTTGACGAGCGCGGCCGCGGTCTCGCCGAGCGCGATCTGCGGCTTGGGAAGGTCGGCGGCCGGCGCGAGCAGCGCCCAGTCGGCGTCGACGACGGGCTGCATGAGCCGCGACCGTACGCGTACGCTGTTGGCTCCCCATGCGTCGACGCGCACGTATTCGCCGTCGCAGTTCCATTCGATCGCGGCGCCGTCGTCGACGATGCGGAAGACCTGCGCGGCGATGTCGACGGTCTTGCGTGACGCGTTGGCGCTTTCGACGCTGACGTCGCCCGCGCCGCCGTTGGCCGCGCCGGCGAGTTCGTCCGCGAATGCGCGTTGCGTTTCGACGGACGGTGTGGTGGTTGCGGAAGTCATGTTGCTCCTTTGACGAGATTGCCTGATCGGATGTGTTGCGCGGTCGTCTGCGTTCGCCGGCCGCTTTTCCTTCCCCCACCAAATTGTAGCGCTAAAATCACGATGCCGCAACAAGCGCCGGCTTGTTGCGGCATCGCGCGCAGCGTGATTCCGAAGGAGAGAAGGAGAACGCGCCGATCAGCCGAAGGCGGCGATCAGGCGGTCGCGTTCGGCGGCGGTGATCGGCATCACCGTGCCGTGGCGCGGCTTGCCGCCGTCGGGACTGACCGGCAGTCCTTCGCGCAGCTTGCCGCTGACCGGCGCCCAGCCGTGCGGATCGGCGAGATCCTGCGTCGCGAAGCCGATGTAGTGGTTCGGCCCGTCGTGATAGCTCGGCTGGTCGATGAACAGGAACCAGCGATAGCCGTTCACGTCGCCCGGGTTCGCCGGGAAGATGCACGGGCCCTCGCCGCGCGTGAACGGCTTGAGCGAGCCGTCCTCCGCATGCTCGCCGTTCGACAGGCCGACGCCGACGTTCTCACGCACCAGCTCCCAGCCGCCATCCGTCTCCTCGCCGGCGTCCGCGTTCCCCGCGACGTCGTCCGCATCCAGTTCGGACAGCGAGTCGAACGAGCTGAACATCTCCCCCGGCAGCATGCCGCGCACCTTGCCGAGCAGATCATGCGAACGTTCCTCGCGGATCGTCATCGTGCGCTCGTCCTTGACGAAGCGGTACCACCAGTCGCCGTCGCGCGCGACGGTCGCGTCGATCAGGCCGCGTCCGTCGTGTCCGTCGCCGCGGCGTACGTCCATCCATACCTGCGGTTCGCTGAACGTGCGGAAGTCCTTGGTCGTCGCGATCATCATGCGGCCGTACGTCGGCTTGTCACGCAGCGAGTCGTCGGTCGCGGCCGCGCCGTCGTACAGATTCGACGACCAGTAGACCGCGTACGCGCCGATCTCGTCGTCCCAGTATGCTTCGGGAGCCCACGAATTGCCCGCGGCGGGCGGCGAGACGAGGACGTGACGCTGCTCGCCCCAGTGAACGAGGTCGGTCGACTCCCAGATCTCAAGATAGCGCGAGCCGTTGCGCTGGGCCGATCCGAAGTCGCCGTGACGGGAGGCGACGTTGAGGTCGGTGGCGATGATGAAGAACCGGTCGCCCTCGTGCGAGCGCATGATGAACGGGTCGCGCAGGCCGCGCTCGCCGTACTGCGAGACGAACAGCGGTCTGCCGCCGTTCAGCGCGCGCCAGCTGAGCGCGTCGTTGCCGTTGGAGACGGCGAGGCTGATCTTCTCGCTGTCGCCGCGGTCTCCGGTGAAATATGCCCACACATAGGCTTCATACGGGTCACTCATTCATACCACCAACCCTTCTGCTCACAACATTGTTAACGCTAACGTACGTTGACGTACGCCAGCGTACCACCTTTCAGCCGATCGTGCCGTCCGCGGCGCGCAGGCGGTCGTACTCGGCGCGCGACAGCGACAGGACACCGCCGTGCTTGGTGTGCGGGGCCATGTAGAAATCGTCGGAACGCAGGTAGTCGAGGCCCTTGTCGAGATCGGTCGTGACCATCGGGCGGTATCCGATGGACGGGATCACGTCCACATACAGGTACACGCGGTCGTCGGAGTGCGAGGCGAAGAACGCCGGGCCCTCCACGCCGCCGGGTGCGCCGTTCTCGGTCCAATCCTTGCCGATCTCGTACTGGACGGGCGTCCACAGCACGCCCGGCTCCCACCAGCGCGGCGCGTCGGTGCGGTCGACCCAGATGCCCGGGTGCGGGCCGTTGTCCTTGGTCGCGCGGTACGTGCGGATCGTGCCGTCCGGCAGCGCGCGCTGCAGCATCGTCGTGTCGATCGTCGGATGGCCGGCGTCGATGAACACGCCGCCGTACTCGTACGTCTCGTCCGTGAAGTCGCTCGTCACGCCCCACATGATGCGGTCGTAGGAGTCCGCGTCGGCATGGTCCGTGTCGGAGTCGGCGAACGTCTTGCTCGACCAGTACAGCACGAACGCGCCGCGGCTGCCGTTGTGCTCGGCCTCGGAGCCTTCCGGATAGTAGTCCGGAACCCACAGGGCTTCGGGGGCCCACGCCATGCCGAGCTGCGCGTCGGTACCGTCGGGGCGGCGGGCGACGTTGAGTTCGTGTGGCTCGCTCCAGTGCACGAGATCGTCGGAATGCCAGATGATCAGATTCGCGCTGCCGTGATGCGACCATTCATACCAGTTCTGCTTCGACTGGTCCGCGTTCGGATCGAACACGCGCAGGTCGGTGGCGATGACGTACACGCGGCCGGTTTCCGGATTGCGCGTCAGGTACGGGTCGCGCACGCCGGTGGTGCCGAGGTTCGACGTGAGGATCGGCTTGCCTCCGTTGAGCGGATGCCAGACCTCGGGATTGTCGCCGTCGGACAGGTCGAGGTAGATGCGTTCGGCGTAGCCGTCTGGATCCTCGATGAAGTGGACGAGCAGGTAGCCGTACGGGTCAGCCGGCGGTTCGGGCTGCGGGACGCGGGTGATGGTGGTCATGGTATGTGGCTTCCTTTCTGCGAGTGGCTGCTGTGCGACACTCGATTTGCAACGATATAAATAGTATAGCGAATATGAAAAACCGGGGATGGGCCACTTGGCGAGCAAGCAGGAAGGAGAAGGAGAAACCTCCTCGCCTCGGGGGCCCATCCCCGGAAGAGTTTGATAGTGCCAAAGATGCTGGCGGAGCCTCGGCCCCCTCACTGAGGGGGCTGTCGAGCGAAGCGAGACTGGGGGAGCTCGCGGCCGCCAGGCCGCCAAAAAACAGTCTCGCACGCAGTGCGAGTCCATAGCCTCGGAATCGCGCTACGCGCGATGCTGGGTTGTCGGCGGCCTTCGGCCGCGGAGCTCCCCCACCCGGCTTCGCCGGGAGCCCCCTCAGTGAGGGGGCCGAGGCTCCGCCAGCTTTCTAGCCGCTGATGACACAGTATCGGCCGGCAGGCCGATCCCGTCAGCCCTTGACGGCGCCGATCATGACGCCCTTGTTGAAGTACTTCTGCAGGAACGGGTACAGGATCAGCAGGGGGGCGGTCGACACGATGATCACGCCGTACTTGATCTGGTCCGCCAACTGCTGCTGCTGCAACGCCGACTGGCCGCCGTTGCCCGCACCGCCCTGCTGGGTCTGGTTCGCCAGCAGGATGTTCTGCAACACCATCTGCAACGGCTGCTTCGTATCCGTACGGATATAGATCAGACCCGTGAAATAGTCGTTCCAATGGCCCACGAAGTAGTACAGGCCCAGCACGGCGATGATCGCGCTCGACAGGGGGATCACGATCCTGAGGAAATACCCGAAGAACGACAGGCCGTCGATCTGCGCCGCATCATGCAACTCCTCAGGGATCGAGGTTTCGAAGAACGAGCGCGCGATGATCAGATTCCACACGCTCACGGCGCCCGGCAGGATGAACACCCACATGTTGTCCAACAGGTTCAGATCCTTATACAACAGGTAGGAAGGGATCAGGCCGCCCGCGAAATACATCGTGAACGTGAACAGGAACAGGATCACGCGACGCGGCTTGAAATCCACCCGCGACAGGGCGAACGCGGCCGGCAGGGTCACGATCATGTTCAACGCCGTGCCCACCACCGAATACACGATCGTGTTCTTGTAACCGATCCAGATACGGCTATCGGAGAACACCTTCTCGTAGCCGCCGAAATTGATGTCCACCGGCAGGATCGTGACCTTGCCCGTCGAGACCATCGCCGGATTCGAGAACGACGCGATCACCACGAACCACAACGGGTAGACCACCACCGCCACGATCAAAGCCAACAGGACCCAGATCACGATGTCCGCGACCCAATCACCAGGCTCACGATGCTGGGCCACATGCTTGTTGAACGGAATATCCGCGCCGCTCTTCTTCGGCGCGACGGAAACGCTTGCACTCGACATGACGCTACCTAACCTTTCCCACTAATCCACGCCGTTTAGAAGATGCTCGTGTCCGACACGCGCTTGCTGATCCAGTTCGCCAGGATCAGGAACGCGAAATTGATCAACGTATTGAACAAACCGATCGCCGTGGCATACGAGAACTGGAACGACTTCAGGCCGATCATGTACGTATACGTCGCGATCACCTGCGAACCCGGCAGGTTCATGGCGTTCTGCATCAGGAGGACCTTCTCGAAACCAACGCTCAGGATGCTGCCCATGTTCATGATCAACAGGATCACGCACGTCGGCATGATCGTCGGGATATCCACATACCGGATCAACTGCATACGACCCGCACCATCGATCTTCGCCGCCTCATACAGGCTCACGTCAACCGAAGAAAGCGCCGCCAGATAGATGATCGCGTTCCAACCACAATGCTGCCACACCTCGCTCAGCCAATAGATCGGCGCGACCATATCCGGATTATCAAGAAGGCTCGTCCCACCGAAGAAACGACCCAACAAACCCGTATTAGGAGTCAGGAAGATGTTCAACATCGCGACGATCACCACCGTCGAGATGAAGTGCGGCATATACGTGATCGTCTGCACGAACCCCTTCACCTTCGTCGAATGGATCTGATTGATCAACAACGCCAGGACGATCGGCGCGATGAACCCCAACACCAGGGTTCCCAGACTGATCTTGATCGTGTTGACCATCACCTTCGAGAACATCGGAGAGGTGAAGAACTGGTTGAAATACTTCATCCCAACCCACTGGCCACCAGTCAAACCCTTCGACGGCACGAAATCACGAAACGCCAACTGGATGCCATACATCGGGATATACGCGAAAATAAACACAAACACCATCGCAGGCAGGGCCATCAACCAATGCTGCCAATAATGCTGAATGTGCCAAGCCAAACGCTTCGGCCACGGCAACGCCTTACGCGCGGCAGTATTATCAACCACGCCCGCGGCATCGACCACGGACGCGGCAGCCTTCTCCTTAACCGCCATCATGAACTCCTTGATATGAGATGTGAATACTTGGATCTGATACATTGCCGAGGCCTCCCCGCAAGGAGGCGACGGACGAAAGGCAAAAGAAAAGGCGTGAAGGTCACAGGGGCGTATCTATGGCCTTCACGCCTTCAGGTCAGTGGCTACTTGACGTACTTGTCGTAGGCCTTCTGCCACAGGTCGACGTTCTGCTGGATGTTCATGGACTTGAGCTGATCCTGCAGGCTGTTCCACGTGGCGTCGTCGGCGCCGTTCTGGGCCATCTTCGCGATGAGCGGCATCGCGGTGGTCGCGATGGTGGTGTTGTTGTTCGCGTAGGTGGTCTGGTCGGCGGCGGACAGGCGCACGTAGATCGGCATGTAGTCCTTCTCGCCGTTCAGGTGCGAGTACTGCTCGGCGTACGGCTTGTCGGCCTCGACGATGGAGGTCAGGTTCTTGTCGCCTTCGAACTCATCGGCGTCCGGGATCCAGCCGGCGAGACGATCCTCGAGGGCCGGGGTCTTCTGGGCGTCGCGCTCCTCGACGAACTTCTCGGTGACCTTGTAGGTGTTGTCGCCGGTCTTCTCAAGGTAGCCGTCGGTCATGGAGCCGTAGAGCTGCTGGACGGAGTACTTCTCCGAATAGAGCAGGTTGATGATCTTCAGGCAGGCATCCTTGTTGGCGGCCTTGGAGGACATGGCCATGTGGTAGTCCTCGTACTCGTTGGCGCCGGAGACGCCGGAGGCATCCCACACGGTGTCGTCGGCGGAGACGCCGTCGGCGGACGGGACCGGGATGGTGATGTACTGGTTGTACAGGTCGGAGCCGACGGTGCCGAACGCGGTGGCGTCCCATCCGAAGACCACGCCGACCTGGGCGGTGTTGCCGCCGACCTGGTTACGGGAGTCGTACTTGTCGGAGGTGACCCAGTCATCCGGGACCAGGCCTTCCTTCTTGAGGGAGGCGAGGTAGTTGAGCACCTGACGGAACTCGTCAGTCTGCATCATGTTGCCGACCTTGCCGTCCTTGACGTAGATGCCGGTGCCGGACGGGCCGGAGTTGAAGTGCGTGGCGATGCCGGTCGAGTTCATGAACAGGAACGGGCTCCACCAGCCGGCGAGCTGGTCGGTCGGCAGAGCGCGCAGGTTCATCGGGATCTCATCCTGCTTGCCGTTGCCGTTCGGGTCCTGGGTCTTGAACGCCTCGAGGACCTTGGTGAGTTCCTTCCACGTGGTCGGAACCTTCAGGCCGAGCTTGTCGAGCCAGGTCTTGTTGATGAGCATGTGCTGGCCGGAGGCGGAGAACGCCTTACCACGGCTGGACGGGAGCACCCACAGGTGGCCTTCGACCTCGACGAACTTCTTGGCGACGGGCTGCTCCTTGAAGAACGCCTCGACGTTCGGCAGCTTGTCCATGTCCTGCGCGAGGTCCTCGAAGGCGCTCGGGTTCTGCGAGGCGTCATCCGGGTGGTAGGCGCGAATGTTCAGATCGGACAGATCGCCGGCGGCGAGGGCGGCGTTCTTCTGCTGGCTCCATGCGGTGTCGAGCACGACCTTCCACTCGATCTTCGCGCCGGATTCCTTCTCGAGCTCCTTGGCCCAAGTCATCTGGCCGATCGGGATCTGGGTGGTGTTCTGCTGCACCAGGATCGTGACGATCGGCTTGCCATCGGAAGTCTTCTTGTTGGCGGCGGTGCTCTGGCCGCAGGCCGCAAGGCCCGTCAGCAGCATCGCGGCGGCACCCGCGGCAGCGACGCCGGAGAGAGCCTTCTTAGCCACACCCTTGTTCATGATTGTTCCTTTCCTCAACATGCGCCATGCATGCTCGAACCTCGCAAACCAACGGCTTGAACAGCCAGGAAAGCCACCGTCCAAGTTGTTGGTTCTGTTGTTCGGTTCACCTCGTTGTGGGGGTTAACGCTAACCATAATGCACCAGCCCCATAACCTTCGCAACGTGCATTTGTCCACAAAACATATCCCAATGTTCACGAGTGGCGGAAATTCAATGAATCGAGTCAAAAAATCGCCGTTGACACGCGACAACCGTTGCACCATAAGCGCTTTCAACACTTAGAACTCCCGGCGTTTCGCACTATGCCCAGCATTGTCAACGCAATCATTAACGTTGTTAACGATGACACGATCAGCCAACGTTAGGGTTATGCTATAGTTATCGATAAGCCAAAGAAGGATAGGCCCCGAACCCGTCACCGATGGCGAGCCCCGGGTCTTAGCAAGCATCACCACGCGCGAAGGCGCACAAGGAGAGTCGAGTCAGCCATGAAACGCAGCGCCGCAACTTTGAAGGATGTCGCGTCGGCGGCCGGTGTTTCCGCCATGACCGTATCCAAAGCCCTGCGCAACGCCCCCGGCGTCAGCGACAAGACGCGCGAACGCGTCCTCGCCATCGCGCAGAACATCGGCTACGAGACCAACGTGTCGGCGAGCGCGCTGAAGACGGGCCGCAGCGGCATCATCCAGATCATCGTCAACGAATACGACATCCCGTTCTATTCCAAGCTCATCGACGTCATGTCGAGCGCCGTCGTCGCGAACGGATACACGCCGTTCCTGCAGCAGACGAAATACTCGTCGGCCGCGCTGCAGAGCACGCTGTCGAGCTCGCTGTTCTCCGGCGTACTGTCGGACGGCGTGATCGCGCACGCGTCCGGCCTGTCCGGCGACCTGTTCGAGAAGATCGTCCACGGCAAGCCGGCCGTGCTCATCGACTCGTGCGAGGAGCAGCCGGTCGTCTCGTCCGTCGTCTTCCCGAACGAGGAGGGGGCGCGCGCGGCCGTGCAGTACCTGGCCGAACGCGGCTGCCGCAACATCGGGCTGATCGGCCCGTCGTACTTGGAAAAGAAGGATTTCCTGCACTCCCCCAGCCCGATGAAGCTGCGCATGCGCGGCGCCCGGGCCGCGCTGCTCGACCTCGGCCTGCCGTACGACGAGTCGACGGTGATCGCGGTCGAGGGCATGAGCGAGGAGCATGCGATCGACTCGGTGCACGAGCTGGCCAAGTCCGGCCGCATTCCGTTCGACGGGCTGTTCTGTCTGAACGATTCGGCCGCGATCGGCGCGATCCGCGCGCTGGCCGACTGCGGCATCCGAGTGCCGGATGACGTGAAGGTGATCGGCTTCGACGGCGTGCGCGAGGGCGGCTTCCATGTCCCGTCGCTGACGACGATCAGCGTGGACATGCAGCAGCTCGCCAGGCTCGTCATGCTCAGTCTCAAACAGCAGATCGACCATGAGGGCGAGCCGTTGACGGCCACGAAGACGACGATCGGCTTCACGCTGCTCGAACGCGAGTCCACGCAGTCGCGATGAAGCAGTCGCTTGAATACGAGGTGGCCCCGCCGGACGTCCGGTTCCTGTCCGCCGGGCGCGAGCACGACATCCGCGCGATCTACGGGCCGAACGCCCACCTGTTCCATTCGCTGCACCTGATCACCGAAGGCCGCGCGCACTACTACATCGACGGCGTCTACTGGCCGGTGCATGCCGGCCAGTGCATCTCCCTGCCCGCGGACACGCCGGTCATGCACCACACCGATTTTGCGGACGTATGCACCACGTCCTGGGTGACGTTCCGTGGCGACGACGTGCTCGAACTCATGGCGCGTTGCGGATTCGGACCGACCTGCGCGGTGATCGACATCGCCGATCCGGCGCGGCTGGACGGCATCGTCACCGACATGCTCGGCTGTTCGGAACGCACGTTCTCGAACGGACTGCGACTCAACGGACTGCTCTCGCAGTTCCTCGCCACCGTCATCGAAACGTCCTCCACGGCGACGCCGCCGCAGAACATACCCGCCAACATCACGCCGAAAAGCAACGAGTACATCACGCGAGCCATGCAGTACATCTACGGGCATATGGACTCGCCGCTGCACGTGGGCGAGATCGCGGAGGCGCTGTTCATCAGCCGCACGTATCTGTACGAGCTGTTCCAGGAGCATCTGCAGACCACACCGCAGCTGTTCATCGCCAAGGCGAAGACGTATCAGGCGTGCGAATGGCTGCGCAAGACCGGCATGAGCGTGCAGGACATCGCCGAATCATGCGGCTACCGCAGCGCATTCGCGTTCTCCAAGGCGTTCCGGCGGGTCATCGGCATGTCGCCGCGCGAATACCGCCAGCGGTTCACCGATCCGTCGGGGCTTGTCGAAGACAAGTAGGTCCCCGTCAGGAGAGACCGCCCGACGTCCGCCTTGAATATGCCTCAATATGGTGGCACAACGGGCAGTACTCGCCATATAGCCACGCCCAGGCCCGCCTGAGCGTGGCTATATGGCGATCAACGATCTCAGCGTGCCCAGACCGTCGCCGACTTACCGGGCGCAAGCCCGGCGAGCGGGCCGCGGGAGCTGCTCTCGGCGCGCGGCGTGCCATTGATGTCCGTGTCGAAGACGAACGGCATGCCGTCCGGATGCTCGAAGCGGGCCTCGACGACGCGCGGCTCGCCCAGATCGGCGGTGCACACGATCGCACCCTCGCCGAAGACGGACAGGTCAGCCGCATCGGCAGCGTCGGCCGCATCGACCGGCACCGCGGCGACCGTGAGCGTGACGTGACGATCGTCCGCATCCTGCGCAAGCGCAACCGTCCAGTCGCCGCCGCGCACGATCGCGCCCGGCTCGCCGAGCAGCTCGCGCGCGCCGCCCAGATACGTGTTGTCGCGGGCCAGCACCGGCTGCGGCACGTTGCGGAACACCTCCTCGTCGGCGGCGCCCACCACGCGCGAGGCGAGCGCACGGTAGTCGTCGAGCGTGACCGGACGCTCGCCGTGCTCCCCCGCGCCGAGCATCTTCTCGTGCCGGGCCTGCAGGTTGTACGCGCGCGTGCCGTGACCCTCGGCCATCCAGCCGGACTGTTCGTCAGCGTCGGCCGGCGTGCCGGCGGGCTGGACGAACAGGTTGTTGACGAACCGGTCGTCGCCGCCGTAGACGAACGCGGAACCGGCCGGCTCGGTGGTGTGCGGGAAGTGGTACGGCGTGGAACGGTCGAGCACGCGGCCGAGCCGGATCGTGCCGGCGATGAGGTTGTTCACGTACGCGCCGCCGTCGGAGATCACGTCGAGGCTGATCGGCGAGGCGAGCACGTTGTCGCTGACCGTGTACGGTCCGTGGCTGACTTCGATCATGATGTCGCGCATGTTCTTCCAGAAGACGTTGCGGTCGATGTGCGTGCCCTGAGTCTGCCAGTCGAGCCACATGCCGAGCGTGCAGTCGTGCACGTTGTTGCCGCGGATGACCGTGTCGACGGCCGCATGCAGCTTGATGCCGCCGATCTCGTGGCCCCAGAACTCGTGTTTGGTCGCGATGTTGAAGATCTCGTTGCGTTCGATCGTGCTGAACGCGCAGCCCATGTGGCCGACGACGCCGTTCTGCCCGCAGTCGTGGATGACGTTGCCGCGCACGACGTGTCCGCCGACCACGCCCTTCTTCCACCCGAAGCGCAGCGCCTTGAACACGGCCTCCATCTGGTACTGGTAGCCGGACTTGCGGCGCGTGCGCGTGCAGTCGCTGTCGCCGGTCGAACCCTCCTTGCCGAGGGAGACGGCGGAGCATTTCGCGTCGTGGATGACGTTGCCTTCGATGATCCAGCCGCGCGACCAGTGCGCGCCGATCAGGCCGACCTGGTCGCCGGTCGGCGGGGCCCACGGGGTGGCCGCCTGCGCGAGTTCGAAGCCGCGCACGGTGATGTAGTTGACCTGCGGCTTGGACGGGTAGAAGCAGGTTTCGCGCACGTTGATCTCGACGAGCTGTTCGTTCGGGTCCGCGTCGTGGAAGTTCGCCCAGATCGTCGTGGTGCCGGTGCGCTCGTCGCCCTCGACCTTGGCGTACCAGACGTTCAGCGTGGCGGCCGGATCGTCGAGGATCGGGCCGTTGCGCCACGCGCCGTAGTCGAAGCCGACCGTGCGCGGGGCGGGATGCGCGACTTCGGCGAGGCTGAACGCCTCGTAGAACGACTTGCCGTTGAGGTACACGTCGCCGAGATGGCAGGCGGGACGCTCGAGATATCCGGCTGCGGCGGCCTGCGCGGCCGCGGACAGGCCGTCGTCGCCCTCGCGCAGCGCACGCGCGTGCGAGCTGGCGTCGATCACCCAGTCGCCGTACACCGTGCGGGAGTACGGGTTGAACGAGCCGAACATCGCGTTCGGCAGCACGGCCTTCCACACCGCGCCGTCCGCGGGGATGGGCGCATCGGCGGCGACGGGCGAGCCCTGCTCGTCCACGCGCTCCCACGTCGTCACACGCTCCGAACCCTTGATCACCGGCCGCGGCTCGCCTTCGGCCGCGCGGTACACGATGCGGTTGTCCGCGCTTTCGCCGCCGTACCGCGGATCCACCGACTCGCGGTACACGCCCGCGTGCACGACGATCTCGTCGCCGGCGCGCGCGATCGATGCCGCCTCGTTGATCGTCGCGAACGGACGGGCCTCGCTGCCGTCCGCGGCGGCAATGGCCGCCTGCTGTGAGACATGGTATACGGTCATGCCGTTACGCTCCTTCGCTTCGTCCCGGCGCCGCCCCACTGCTGCGTCCGCGTCGGGACACGGTTTCCACAACGTTCTTCTACAACGTTCCAGTCATTGACAACACTGACATCGCCACTATCAACGACCGGATATAGTTCAATCTACATACAAAGTCGCTCAGACACGCCGTGAGTCGGCGGCGGCAATGGCGGCAGCGGCGACCCGCCCGCTACTCGAACTTGAGGAAGTCGATGAAGTCGCGCACGTGGTCGGTGCCCTTGGTGACGTTGCTCACGCCGATGATCGCGTCGTCGGGCAGACCGCTGATGCCGGTCCACGTCGAGGACTTCGCCAGATCGAGTCCCTGCGCCTTGGCCGTGTCGTCGGTCGGCTCGCCCTTCTTGTCGACGAGCGCGCCGTCGGCGGCCAGCTGCTTGAGCTCGGCCGACTTCTCGATGTTCTTGAGCGGCGTCACATAGCCGCGCTCGACCAGCATGGCGAACGTGTCCTTGCCGGCCACGACCATGTTGATCTGCCCGGCCGTGACCATCGCCATGATCTTGGCGGAATCGTCGGTGTAGCCGTTGCCGTCGGTCAGCAGATACGAGCAGTCGATGTCGACGAGACGGTCGTCGGAGATGTTCTGGTCCTTGACGAACCCGGCCTTCAGCTGGTCGCACTGATCGGTGGCGTCGGCCATGTTGAAGCCGGCGACCGCGATCTGCGGGTCGGGAGCCTTGAACAGCATCGTGCACGCCATCGCGATGATCAGGGCGGAGGCGCCGACCGCGATCGCCGTGTTCAGCAGGAAGTTCTGCACGAAGAACGGCCACTTCTGGTCCGCTGGCAACTCGCGGAACGTCTTCCACTTGGACTGCTTGGCGTACACGTTCGAGCTGGCGAGCGTGGCGATCGCGTCCTTCTGCTCGTCGGTGAACGCATACTCCTTGGTGCCGAAGCGCTTGTCGTCGTTGCCGCCGCCGTCCGTCAATGCCATGTATCCAAACCTCCCCGTCTGCACGCGACCGGGCCGCGTCGCTTCCGCAGCGACCGCACCATGCCCATGCGCAATGCCCACGAGTATACCCAGACAGCTGGGTATTGCCTTGGAGCCGTCTCCCGACAGCCTCCCGCAAACCGGACGTTCCGACCGGTTCCGCCCAATAACCGCGCCGGCGGCTACGCGCGACTCGTCCGTCCGGCCGTTCCCGCCCGCTCAGCCGACGGCGATGATCTGGTGCAGGCCCGGTTTGAGCGCGCGCAGGCGCACGGATCCGGCCGGCACCAGAACACCGGCCACGTCGGTCGGCTCGGTGACCAGTTCGCAGTTGGCGAGCGATCCGTCGAGCATGATGACCGGGGACGCGCCCGCGTTGACGGCGGGCAGCACGACGTCGGCCTGCGTGCGCGCGGGCACGGTCAGATCGATGGTGATGCCGTCGCGCTCGCCGTCGGTGGGACTGTAGTCCACGGCGATGTCGCCGGCCGGGGTCGGTAGGGTCAGCGTGGCCATGCGCATGGCGCCGAGCTGCGGGACGACCGCGAACCGGCGGTATCCCGGCTCGATCGGGCGCACGCCCATCAGCCCCTCGGCGATCAGGAACGTCGGGGAGGCGGCCCACGGGTGCGAGTACGTGGTGTTCGGCTTGTTCGCCAGCGCCCACGCCTCCATCGTGCCGCCCGCGCCCTGCGCGATCATGTACAGCCACGAGTGCGTGGTGCGCCGGTCGGCATACAGCTTCGCGGCGTCGGCGCCGAGTCCGGCGCGGTACAGGCCCATCAGGTACGGCACGGCCGTGTACACGCTGCATGCCATGCCCTTGGCCCGCAAGGTCTCGCCGATGCGCGGCACGCGGTCGGCGGGCACATGCGCGAACGCCAGCGCGAACGCGGACGCGTGCAGCGAGGCGTGGTCGATCGGCGTGAACGTGCGTTCGCCGGCTTCGAACGGCTGCGGCGGGAGCGGACGGTCGTCGGAACCGTCGTCGTCCGTGGCGACCGCCGGCAGGCTGTCCATCGTCGTATCGTCCGGTTCGGCGGCGTCGTTCGCGGCGTCGTCCGCCGCATCCACGGCGTCGTCCGCCGCATCCACGGCGTCGACGTTCGCATTGTCGGCGTTGCCGGCATCGTTCGCAGCGTCCGCATCGTTCGCAGTATCGTTCGTACGGCGACGCGAGCCGACGACGGCGAATTCGACCGTCGCGGTCTCGTCCTGCGTCGTCGTGACGGTCAGTCCGTCGAGATATGCGCCGCGGACGGCGTCGTACAGATGCCCGTTGATCGCCTCGCGCATGCGGCGAGCGATGTCCGCGTAGCGTTGCGCGTCGTCGTCACGGCCGAGCGCGCCGGCGAGCGCGGCCATGTCGTCGTACGCTTCGGCGGCGAGCGCGTTGATGACGGTGTTGACCTGGCCGAAGACGAAGCCGTCGCGTTCGGACGGCGGCCAGTCGACGAGGTCGCCGTCGGTGTGGCTGGATTCGCCGGGGTTCTTGACGATGAATCCCGTTTCGTTGTCGAGGTAGCGGTCGGGCAGGAGCCCCTGCAGATGCTCGTACTGTTCGGCGGCCTGCGCGAGCGAGCCGGTGCGCATCCACGCCTCGTGCACGGCGAGGATGAGGTAGAGCGGCCATTCGGTGGGCCAGGTGCGGTTGGCGATCAGGTAGTCGACGGTGTAGCGGCCGAGCGACGGGGCGCTGTCGAGCGCGAGGTGCGCGTGCTGTTGGATCCATGCGTCGGCTTCGTAGGGCGCACGTTCGCGGGTCCACGAATCGGCGTAGATGTTGCCGTTGAACGCTGCGATCGTATGCGCGCTCAGCTGCCAGACCGCGTCGAGCTGCGGGTCGGACGACGTGAATCTGCCAACGTATCCGCCGTCCGCGACGGTGCGTCCGTCGAGCGCGGGGTAGGCGAGCGCGGCGGCGGAGACCGCGAGCGGGCGCGTGAGCAGGTCGGCGACGGCGGCCGCGGCTTCGTCGATGCCGGCGGGCGAGGGCACGTCCCACGAGGCGGGCGTGGCCGGCGGCTGCGCGACCGCGATCTCGACGTAGCGGAAGACGCGCAGACCCCAGGTTTCCAGCGGTCTGCCGCCCGGCACGATGTGCCAGTGCTCCTCGTACACGTTGCCGGTGGACATCCGGTAGCGCACGGAGCCGTCCTCGTCGAGCGTCTCGCCGTAGCGCACGGTCACGTCGACCGGTTCCTTCGGGTCGAGGTCGAGTCTGATGCCGCCCATGTAACCGGCGCCGAAGTCGGCGACGACGCCGCGTTCGCCGGGCCGGTCGGGACTGGTTCGGTCGACGACGCGCAGCGATTGCGGCGGCAGGTACGTGAGGCCCAGTTTGTCGGTCGGCGCCGGTTCGATGTGGTCGAAGTCGGGTTTGACGACGGCGTCCGTCCAGCCGGAGTCGTCGAAGCCGGGTTCGGCGAAGCCGAACGGGAACGCGTCGCCGTGGATGTTTTCGGCCGGCGCCTCGAAGTATTGGGTGCCGATGGATGCGCTGTCGGGCCATACGGACGCGGGGTCGGGCATGGCCTTCCATCCGGCGTCGGTGACGTAGCGTTCGGTGGAGCCGTCCTCGAAGCATACGTCGAGCTGGGCCGCGAAGCGGCGATCCTCCATCGTGTAGGCGATCACGCCGATCGCGTTCGTCTCGCCCGGCCGCAGCAGTCCGGTGACGTCGTAGCCGTCGGTGCGCGCCTCGTCGCCGATCGGGAAGGTCGGGCCGCAGCCGACGAACGGGCCGTTGAGCCACATGCGGTAGACGAACTGGCGTGCGGGTCGCGTGGACGAGGCGGTGGCGGTGAGCGTCGCCCAGCGGATCGGCTTGTCGGGCAGGCGGAACGTGCCGCGTAGTACGGCCCAGCCGGCCGAGTTGCCGGGGGTGGACGACTCGTCGGACTGTGCCGGATCGTCGTCGCGGACGGCAGCGTCGCCGTCGTTCGCAGCGGAGCCAGCGTGTGCGGCACCCGCATCGTCGGCGGCATCGTCAGCAGCGGCGCGGGGCTCCGGTCCCCACACGCTGGCGGCCTGCCATGCGTCCCCGGCGGGTGCGGTGCCGAACGTCGTCGGCTCGCACCAGTCGCCTTCCGTACCGTCGGCGTACCGCCACTGCAGCGCGACCCAGTACCGGCGCGACGGCGCCATGTCGACGCCGTCCAGCGTCGCGCCGTCCCACAGATCGCCGTCGGTCCAGCCGCCGTCCCACACGGTCGCATTGCCTGCGGCCGCGTCCTCTCGTGTGGCGGCCACGGCGATGCGGTACGCGACCGGATCCCCGCCGGCCGCGGCTCCCGTGACCTGCCCGGCGTCATCGCGCCATCGCAGCACGGGTGCGTTTCCCGGCTTCAGGTCGACCGGGGCATGGCGATCGTCAACGAGCAGCATTACCGACTCCTTCTCTGCCACAGGCTGGTTCGCGTTCAGCATAACGATACAGATGTGTATGTTGCCTGCCGTTTTCCACATGTTGCACCATCGTGCGGCGTCTTGCGCAGATGGCGGCCGGCCCGTTGCGATCGCAAGCCGCACGGGCCGGGCAGGCCGACCGGCCAAACGGCTCAGGCGAGCACGCCGATGGCGTCGAGCGCGAACGGCGCGGACGTGGCGGTGCGGAATTCGACCTCGTGACGGCCGGGTTCAAGGCCTTCGAGGCGGAATTCGCAGCGCAGCGAGCCGTTGGTCGGGTTGACCGGCGCGACCGGCAGGGCCAGATGCCCGTCGACGTACACGTCGAGCACGGCGCGGCCGTCGCTCGGTCCGAACAGGTGCAGCCCGGTGCCCTCGAAGGCGATCGAGAAGCCGGATTCGGCGGTTTCGGTGCGTGAGATCGTGCGCATGTAGGTGAACATGCCCTGGCCGTTGTCGTGCGTCCAGTTGCCGGCGAACGTGAGGATCGGCGAGCCGTCGTCCCACGAGGTCATGTGCATGTCGTCGATGAGCTGCGTGTAGTACGGCGAGGCGGGGGTGCCGCCGGGCGCGGCGAGGCGTTCGACGCGCAGGTTCGAGAAGCGCACGTGGTCGAAGCTGGTACCGAGGTTCACGCGGCCGGCGGACTGCAGGTTCGCGTCGGACCATGTGGTGATCTTCGCGCCGTTGATGAATACGGTTGCCGTGGTGCCATCGACTTCAAGCGTGAGGGTGTTCCACTCGCCCGAGCCCGGCGCGAACGGTCGCACACCGGCTTCGGCGGCGCGCTTCCTGAGGTCCTCGAGATGGCCCCGGCGCACCTCGTTGCCGAAGTTGCGCAGCAGCCATACGCCGTCGGCGCGGATCTTGAAGTCGACGCCGCAGATGTCGGTGGTGAACTTGTTGCCGCCCATTTCGCGAGCGCCGACGAGCGCGTACGGCGCGCGGCCGGCGTACGGTTCGAAGCGCACGTCGACGGACACGCGGTAGTTGGTCCAGCGCATGTCGCCGATGGCGGTGCGCGGGTCGCCCTCGATCCATGCGTTGCCGGCGTGCGTCCAGTCGATCTGCTGGCGCAGCGCGTGGCCGCGGGCGTCGTCCGGCACGACCTCGAACGCGCCGTTGGTGTCGGTGGTGTAGCGCGGGGTCGCGCCGCTCTCGCCGCCGCGGCTCGTCAGATAGTCCTCCTTGACGAGCTCGTCGAACTTGTAGACGTCGACCTGCGGTTCGTCGGCGTAGTTGAAATCGTCCGCATACAGGACACCGTTCGCAGGATCGGCGCCGTGGCCGGCGGCCGAGCCGAGTACCGGGCGGCTGTTCTCCGGCGTGCGCGGGATCGTGTACGCGTATTCCGGCTTGGGTTCGAGCCTGCCGGTCGCCGGGTCGACGACGGCCGAGTCGAGCGTGGTCGCGGTGACCATGGTCCACGGTTCGACGGCGATCTCGACCGTGCCGTTCTCATCGGCGGGCGCGATCGCGACGGGCTTGCGCCAGTTCTCGTCGTACGGCTGGCCGGGGTCGGCCGCGGCTGTGCGCCAGATGGTGAGCGGTTTGCCGGATGCCGGCAAGGCCGGGTCGACGGCGATGCGGTAGGTCTTGACGTAGGAGCTGTCGTTGACGATGACGGTGCTGAAGTCGCTGCCGTCCGGCGCGACGAGGGTCAGGTAGGACGGCTCGCCGTGGCGGGCGCCGGAGACGGGGTTGTTGCCGCCGACCTCGCATCCGCTGGCTTGCGGGATGGCGCGCCATATGGGTCGAGTGGAAACGGGTGTTTCACGTGAAACCCCGTTCTTCGCCGGCTCCCAGCCGAGGTTCGCGAAGCGGGTGAAATGTTCGAGGGCGGCGCAGCCGGCGTCGTAGTACATCCAGCCACTCCACGGGTCGCGGGCGGAGATGAGCTCCTTGGACGCGTATTCCATATGCTCGTAGCACGAGCCGATGGCCGGCTGATAGATCGCGGCCGTGCGGCGCGACTCGACGAAGCCCTTGATCAGCGTGTTCGCCATCTCGAGCGGACCGCCGATGCCGCCGATCCGCGTGCCGGTACGCTCCCCCAGCCCGTTGTCCATCGTGTTGTTGGGCCGGTCGGCGGAGTTCGAGAACACGGCCTGTGCCTCGGAGTTCCAGATCTCCTTATCCACCTCGTCGGCGAGCCGCTTGAAGTTGCCGTGCGGGTCGTCCTCGACGGAATAGTGGTAGGCGGCCACGTCCATCGCCTTGAGATATCGCGGGTTTGCGAGCACGTCGCCGGCGAACGTGCCGGTCGTCTCCTCGTCGGAGGTGATCACCTTGATCGCGCGGAACAGGTCGCGCTCGAGGTCGGAGCGGAATCCGGCGTTCGGATCGTCCGGGCCGTTGCCGAGGAATCCATCGGTGTCGTGATGCACACGGTCGGCGAATTCGGCGATCCAGTCGAGGTCGGCCGTGCGCTCGTTGACGTCCGGGTTCACGGAGTCGACCATCACGCCGTACTCGCGGTAGGCGGCCAGGATCGTGTTCTTGTACCAGCGGTACACGTCGTCGTTGTCGCGCACCCACGTCGGCGCATGCCAGCGCAGGATGCTCACGTGCACGCCCGGTTGGTAGCGGCGGGCGTCGGCGGCGAGCTGGAAGCCGGGTTCGCGGCGCACGGCCGGGTATTCGTCGCGGTCTCGCATCGTGGCGACGTTCGGGCCGGTCGAATTGTTGCGGTCGTTGCCCATTTCGATCTTGACCGTGTTCATCAGCGGCCTCTCGCCGGCGAACAGCGTGCGCACGAGCGTCCAGTACGCGTCCGGATGCTCGGCCTTGTAGTCCATGAGCAGCGCGGACGTCGCGTTGCCGGACAGCACGCCGAAGCCCTTGTACGTCAGGCCGTTGCGGTTGCGCGCGGCGGCTGCCACGTCGGCGGCGCCGAGCGCGACGTCGACCGTCTGGTCGGCGAGGATGGAGTCAGTCATGAGAACGTTCCTTTCATTGCATACGTGAGTGCATACGTAAGATTCGAGTCCGCTTCGCGGCCCATTCTCCGCAGCCGCAGGTCACGCCCCGACCGCCTCGGCCGGCGGCACGACGCTTTCTCGCGAGATGAACACGGAGTCGATGAAGATCGGCTTGTAGTCGCCGGCGGCCGGCACGCGGCGCAGTCCGTCGATGAGCTCGCCGACGGCGCGCGCGGCCACCTTGGTGCCGTTGAGCCGCACGGTGGACAGTTTGGGCGCGATCAGCGAGCTGGTGGGGATGTCGTCGATGCCGACGATCGAGATGCGTTCGGGCACGCGCACGCCGCGCGCGGTGAGCGCCGCGGTCAGGCCGATCGCGATGAGGTCGTTGTATGCGACGACCGCCGTGCACGAGGACGACAGCACGTCCTGCACGGCGCGGAAGCCGCCTGCATACGTGGGCGATTCGGACGGGATGCGACGTACGGTGAAGCCCTGCGTGCGACTCATGGTCAACAGCGTCTGCCAACGTACGCCGTTCTGCCACGACTGTTCCGGCCCGGACACGTACGCGATGCGCCGGTGGCCGAGGTCGAGCAGTCGGCCGACCGCGCTGCCCAGGCCGCCGCGCACGTCGGAGATGACGCAGCGCACGCCGCGGATCGGACGGTTGATCGTGATCACCGGCACGGTCTCAGCAAGCTTGCGGATGGCCGCATCGGAGCGACGCGACGAGCCGAGCACGATGCCGTCGACGTGATCGCGCACGAATTCGACGGCGCGGCGTTCGACCACGTCGGATTCCTCGGAGTCGATGACGAGCAGGCTGTAGCCGCGTTTGAGCGCCTCGTGCTGCGCGCTTTTGACGTAGTTCGCGAAGATGGGGTTGCCGAGATCGGAGACGACGAACGCGATCTGGCCGGTCATGCGCAGGCCATCGGAGACGACCGGCACGGCGGTGGAACGGTAGCCGAGACGGTCGGCGGCCTCGCGGATGCGCTGCGCGGTCTGCGCGTTGACGCGCCCCGGGCGCGCGAAGGCGCGCGACACGGTGGACGGCGAGACGCCGGCCGCCTTGGCCACGTCGGTGATGGTGACCCGAGTCGCCTGCCCGGCGGGCTCTCCACTCACATTCACTCCATTCTGCACATCTTCGTTCATTTTTGATCACTTTCGACCATTACACGGCATTGTATACCAACCACTCATACGCCACACGGCACGATTCAAAACCTTACCCACCTTTCCCCTCCCCCGCCACCCCATCGCTCCGTTTCAACCGCAGCGCCGCCGCGTCCCACCGGCGCCGGCGACCACTGCAAAGCGTGGCAAAAGCGAAAAACGGCGGAATCAAGCCCGCATACTGGAGGCATGACTCAATCAAAGCCGCTCGATTCATACGACGACCGCCTGCTACCGGCCGATCCGACCACCCGTTCCATCGCGCACGACCTGTACGACCTCGTCCGCAACGCGCCGATCATCTCCCCCCACGGCCACGTGCCGGTCGAGTGGTTCGCCGAAAACCGCCACTTCGCCAACCCGACCGAACTGTTCATCACGCCCGACCACTACGTCACGCGCCTCCTGCACGCGCAGGGCGTGCCGCTGAGCGCCCTCGGCGTCAACCAGAAGCACTTCACCGACGAGCAGGCGCGCGAGGCGTTCCTGCTGCTCGGCCACTACTGGCCGGCCTACGCGGGCACCCCGATGCGCTACTGGTTCGAGGACTCGCTGCGCAACGTGTTCGGCATCACCGAGGCGTTCGGCGAGGAAAGCGCCGGCCGCATCTACGATCAGCTCAACGAGATGCTCGCCACCGACGAATACGGCACGCGCAGCCTCGTCAAGCGCTTCAACATCGGCTTCATCTCCACCACCGACGACCCGGCCGACGATCTGGCCGTCAACGACCAGGTGCGCGCCGATCAGGACTTCCCGGCCCGTCTCGCCCCGGCCTTCCGCCCCGACCGCTACCTCGAGCCGGCCCGCGAGGACTGGCCCGATCTGGTACGCAAGCTGGGCGACGCGGCCGGCGTGGACGCCACGAGCTACGCGGGCTACGTGGAGGCCATGCGCCGCCGCCGCGTGTTCTTCAAGGAGCACGGCGCGGTCCTCTCCGACCACTCCCACATGGACGTTCGCTCCGACCGCCTGTCCGACTACGAGGCGAACCGCCTGTTCAAGCAGGGCATGGACCGCACGATCAGCGCGGCCGACGCCACGCGCCTGCGTCGCCACCTGTTCTCCGACCAGGTCCGCCTCGCGCAGGAGGACGGTCTCGTGCTCACCGTGCACCCGGCCGTGCACCGCAGCTATGATCCGCAGGGACTCGCCGACTACGGCATGGACATCGGCGCGGACATCCCGGCCAAGTGCGACTTCGCCGTCGATCTCAAGCCGATCCTGAACGAATACGGCAACAATCCGGACTTCCACTTCGTCGCGTTCACGATGGACGACACGACGTTCACGCGCGAACTCGCGCCGCTCGCCGGCTACTATCCGGCGATGTACGTGGGCGCGCCGTGGTGGTTCCTCGACCAGCCGGTGCAGATCACGCGCTATCTCGGCGACGTCGTGCCGATCTGCGGATTCACGAAACTGTCCGGATTCATCGACGACACGCGCGCGCTGTGCTCGATCCCGGCGCGTCACGACATGAACCGCCGACTCACGTCGTCGTACGTGGCCGGACTCGTCGCCACGCACCAGATCGACTTCGAGACCGGCGCGCAGATCGTCAAGGACTCCGTCGACGCGCAGCCGAAGCGCGTGTTCAAGCTGTAGGCGGCAACGCCCACCAAACCAAGAAGGGAACCAATCATGACCGTTCATCTGACAGACGACTTCGCCGCGAACTACGCGGCGTGGCGCGACGCCGGCATCGCCGTGCCGGGCTTCGATCCGAAGGCCGTGCGCGACTACACCGAGCAGCACCCGTACTGGATCCACTTCGGCGCCGGCAACCTGTTCCGCGCCGTGCACGCGCCGATCGCGCAGGACCTGATCGAAAACGGCGAGACCAAGGCCGGCATCCTCGTGGCCGAGACCTTCGACGCGGACATCATCGATCTCGCGTACAAGCCGTACGACAACCGCTGCCTGCAGGTCGTGCTCAACGCCGACGGCTCCGTCGACTCGCGTCTGATCGCCTCCGTGGCCGACGCGTTCGGCATCCGCGCGCACGACGGCGAGTGGGACCGTCTCGCCAAGGTCTTCCGCGACCCGCAGCTGCAGTTCGCGACCGTCACCATCACCGAAAAGGGCTACGCACTCACCCGCGCCGACGGCGAGCTGCTGCCGTGGATCAAGCCGGAGGCCGACGGCGGCCCGGACAAGGCCGTCTCCGCGATGGGCGCGATCACCGCGCTGCTGTTCGAACGCTTCAAGGCCGGTGCCGCGCCGATCGCCATGGTCAGCACCGACAACTTCTCGCAGAACGGCGACCGCTTCGCCGCCGCCATCCGCCAGATGGCCGGCTGGTGGCACGCCAACGGCTTCGTCGGCTCCGACTTCCTCGACTACGTGAAGAACCCGGCCAAGGTCAGCTTCCCGCTGTCGATGATCGACCGCATCACGCCGAACCCGGCCGAAGCCGTCTCCGAACTGCTTGCAGGCCAGGGCTTCGGCGACACCGAGATCATCCACACGCCCAAGCGCACCAACGTCGCGCCGTTCGCCAACACCGAGAAGACCTGGTACCTCGTCATCGAGGACGCGTTCCCGAACGGCCGCCCGGACCTGACCAAGGCCGGCGTGTACCTCGCCGACCGCGACACGGTCAACGAGGCCGACGAGATGAAGGTCACCACCTGCCTCAACCCGCTGCACACCGCGCTCGCCACGTTCGGCATGCTGCTCGGTTACCCGTCGATGAGCAAGACCATCGCCGACCCGACGCTGCACAAGCTCGTCGAACGCCTCGGCTACGCGGAGGGCCTGCCGGTCGTGACCGACCCGGGCATCTTCTCCCCGAAGGAGTTCCTGCGCCAGGTCATCGAGGAGCGCGTGCCGAACCCGAACATCCCGGATACGCCGGCCCGCATCTCCACCGACACGTCGCAGAAGATCCCGATCCGCTACGGCGTGACGATCTCCAAGTACCTCAAGTCGGACACGCTCGACGCCGGCTCGCTCGTCGCGATCCCGCTGACGATCGCCGGCTGGCTGCGGCTGCTGCTCGGCGCGGACGGCAAGGGCACGCGCGACGACGGCAGCGAGGTCACGCTCAGCTCCGATCCACGACTGGCCGACCTGCAGGCCGCGCTGGCCGGACTGACCGTCGGCGGCGATCTTGCGGACGCGGACGCCAAGCTGCGTCCGATCCTCGCCGATGCGGCGATCTTCGGCACCGACCTGAACGCGACGCCGCTGGCCGACAAGATCATCGGCTACTTCCGCGAGTTCGCGGCCGGCACCGGCACCGTCGACGCGACCATCGCCAAGGCGCTCAAGTAGCGGCCGTCGGACAATCGTGCGGCCGCGCGCGAAACAGGCACGCGCACGGCCGCCATCATCATCCTTATCGCATCATCGCAGCCGCGCAACGAACAACGCAACGCACCGCGCGGCAACGCACGACATCACACACAACACAAGGAGACAATCACCATGCATATGGGATTCCGCTGGTACGGCGAGGGCAACGACACCATCTCGCTCGACGACATCCGCCAGATCCCCGGCGTCGAAACGATCGTCTGGTCGCTGCACCACAAGCAGGCCGGCGAACTGTGGGAGCCGGAGGAGATCGAGGCCGAGATGAAGAAGATCACCGGCCTTTCCGAAGACGACCGCAAGCGCGGCGTCACCAAGACGTTCAACGCGGACGTCGTCGAATCGGTGAACGTGCACGAGTCGATCAAGACCGGCAAGACGCTGCTCGGCATGAGCCGCGACGAGGCGCTCGACAACTACATCAAGACCATCGAGAACCTCGGCAAGGCCGGCGTCAAGGTCGTCACGTACAACTTCATGCCGGTGTTCGACTGGCTGCGCACCGACATGTTCCACCCGTCGCCGGACGGCTCCACCGCGCTCTACTACGACGCGCACAAGGTCGCGCAGCTCGACGACCCGCAGAAGCTCATCGACGAGACGCTCGACGGCGCCAACGGCCTGACCATGCCGGGCTGGGAGCCGGAGCGGCTCGCGCACCTCGGCGAGTTCATCGAGGCGTACAAGGGCATCGACCACGACAAGTACTACGAAAACTACAAGGTGTTCCTCGACGCGGTGATCCCCACCTGCGAGAAGTACGACGTCAAGCTCGCCGTGCACCCGGACGACCCGTCGTTCGACCTGTTCGGCTGGCCGCGCGTGGTCTCCTCCAAGGAAGGCATCCAGCGCGTGCTCAACCTCAACAAGTCCCCGTACAACGGCCTGTGCCTGTGCCTCGGCTCGTTCTCCTCGCGCCGCGGCAACGACCCGGTCGACGCGGTCAAGACGTTCATGGACCGCATCCACTTCTCGCACGTGCGCAACATCAAGTTCCTCGACGAGGCGGGCTCGTTCTCCGAGGTCGGCCACCGCGCCTGCGAGGGCGACGTGGACACCGTCGGCATCATGAAGGCGTACGCCGAGGCCGATTACCAGGGCTACATCCGCCCGGACCACGGCCGTCACCTGTGGAGCGAGAACACCGAGGCCGGACGCCCGCGCCCGGGCTACGGCCTGTACGACCGCGCGCTGGGAATCCAGTACCTGCTGGGCGTGTGGGACGCGTTCAAGTACAACAAGTGATTGCAATAAGTCTGTGTAGCTAACGAACAATGGCCCTCTTCCTTGCGAAGAGGGCCATTGTTCGTTCAGTTCACACTGTAATGCGCTAATGCGTCCGCCTGGTCTCGGTATCGCGCTGCGCGCGATGCGCGATACCGCACCGATCAGAACGGCGCGTTGTCGTGGATGATGATGCCGCAGCGGTGCTTGAGGAAGTTGCGCCCGGATTCACGGTCGATGTCGTGGCCGGACTGGAACGCGCGCACCACGACGAGCATCTGCGCGGTGTGGTCGAGCTCGCGGAACGCCTTGTGCGCGTCCCAGCCGTCGATCGTCACGGCCATCGTCGGCTCGTACGTGTAGCCGTATCCGGCGGCGTTGATGTAACCGGAGAAGCACTTGTTCCACGCGTGATGCGCGTCCAGCAGCGCGCAGTACGCGTCCGCCGCGGCCTGCGACTCGGCCGAGGCGTGGATGCCGGCGGCCACGTCCGCGATCTCGGCCTTGGTCTGCGCGTCCTGCTCGATGTGCAGATCCTCGAACGCGAGGCTTTCCTCTTTGGTAAGTGCGATGCCCATCAGTGGTCTCCCCTGATTCGTCATGACACGGCACCCGTCGAAAACCGACGGGTGCCGGGAATATCCGTTGTTCACTGTAGTCCGCGGCCATGTCCGCGCGAGGTCGGCGGATGCGGCCGTCTCAACAGTCGGTCAGACGGCCGCCGACCGTCTCAGAACAGCGTCTCGTCGTGGTCATCGGCCGGGTGCGGCGTGTACGTGATCTTGAACTCGTCGTCGGCCGGGGCCTGGCTTTCGTTCACCGGATGGTTCGCCTTGTGCAGCGTGACCGTGCCGTACGCCGGAACGGTCACCTTCTGCCAACGCGCGCCCTCGCCGCCGACGGTCACCGCGGCCTCGATGTCCTCGCCGGTCGGGTTGTACAGGATCGCCGCGAGATCGCCGGTCATGTCGTTGACGAACGCGACCGAGCCGAGCCCGCCGTGACGGCCGTCCGGCGTGCGGTTGGTGGAGGCGACGCGCTGCGAGCCGACCGTGACGTCCTGCCCGTAGTTGCGCAGCATGAAGTATTCGAGGTTGCGCTTGACCTTGCCGGTGGACGAGTCGATGGTGATGACGCCGCGACGGCCGGACGTGCCGGCCCAGCTCGGGAAGCCCTGCTCGTCGAGCGCCATGTTCCACAGGTTGATCAGGCCGATGCCGTTGCGCACGAGCCAAGTGCCGATTTCGCCGAACATGACGTGGCTGGCCTCGTCGACGGTTTCGTCGAGCATGCAGCGACGTTCGGTCATCGCGGCCTTCCACTGCGGGAACTGGCGGGTGCCGTTGTGGATCCACTCGGGCAGGCCGGAGTAGGTGTGGAACGCGGCGCCGGCAAACGCGTTGGCCTGCGCGGGGGTCATGTACTCGCTCACCGGGCGCTGGTAGAAGCGGAGGCTGTCGTCGCCGAAGTAGATCTCGACGTCGGGGAAGGTGCGGTCGAGCGCCGGGCGCAGGTATTCGCTGCCCCACTTGGCGAGCTCCTCGGGCGTCCACACGGTGATCGGCCACGGGCAGCCGTTGCTCGGCTCGTTCTGCATGGTCACGGACGTGATGCGGATGCCGTACTTCGCGTACGCGGCGATGAACTTGACGAAGTACTGCGCGTACACGTAGTCGATGGTGTCCTGGTAGCGGTAGCCGTTGCCGACGAACTCGCCGAGGCGCAGACGGCCGGCGCCGTCGAGTCGGTTGCTGGTCTTCATCCACGCCGGAGCGGACCACGGGGAGGCCATGACCTTGACGGCCGGGTTGATCGCGACGATCTCCTGCAGTACGGGGATGACGTTCTTGAGATCCTTGGTGGCGTCGGGCGCGCCCGGCTCGCCTTCGCCGATGGAGAAGTAGTTGAGGCCGGCGTCGGCGACCACGCCTTCCGGCAGGTCGTCGTAGGAGTAGTACTGCTGGCTGGAGAAGTCGCACGCGCCGATGGAGATACGCACGGACGAGAAGCCACCCTGCTCGGGATCGAACATTTCGGTGAGGATCGCGTGACGCTGCTCGGCGGTCATCGACTGCATGAACAGGGATGCGGACGAGTCGGTGATGGCCGCGCCCGCGCCTTCCCAATACTGGTAGCGGCGGGTCGGGTCGATGATCACCGTCGCGGCCGTTCCGTGATCACTTTCGATCACAGGGGTGGCGATCGGGGTGCGGCGGTTGGTCAGGTCGCCGCTGGTGCGCGTCCAGTACTCATGGGCGTAGTCATTCAGGAATCCAGTCATTCCAGTCACTTCCTCGTGTTGTAGCGTGAGTCTTGCACATCGTTCGCCGCACGGCGGTACGCACGGCACTACGATCACAATTATACACATTCAATCAACAACTCGCCCGCCGCACCCACACTTTCTATCACTTTCGATCACCCTCACATGATGGGCATATCGTTCAGACCGGATCATCCGACACCGGTTACATCGTGCCGCTTTTTCCACAGCAGGACGACAGCAGGAACAACGCCTATCGCCAGACAGGTCAACACCACTGCAAGCGCCGATTCGGAACTGACACCTGACTGCCGCTCCATAATGTTGATTGTCGTGACATCGGCTGCCGGCCCACCACCGCCGGCGGCAAGGGGATCAGCCTTCGCATCCGCCGAGGCTTTCATTATGATCCGATCCAAAGTATCAAAGAACTCCTGTTCACTGACCGACGCACTGATATAAGCGGTGGACGATTCTCCGAGCGGAGTGACCTTGCCGTCTTTGAACATGAAATAGCCAAGTGGAGACATCTCCAACTCCGCAAAATTACCACCCTGACGATACGTCGTTTCAAGATACTCTGCCACCGGTTTGTACGCGGCCGTCATATATGGTTCGATCTCGTTCGTTTCCGAATTACGGATGACACTGGTAAAACCGGCAGGTTTTCCGTTAATATATACGGCCGCAATCCATCGATCCCCGACCAAATGATTGTTGCCTCCATTATCATCCGATATTATGGTGAAGTAAGGTTGCATATACCGCAAATCCGTTTCCGGGGCATCGTTGTATGTCCTCACAGCATTCCCATCCTGCCCGCCGATAAATTGAGTGGCATCTACGGCTTCATCGTGAAAAACCCGCACCACATCCACCGGAATCGACTCGTTGGGCGAATCGGCATAGGACGCCACCGCTACAGCCAAACCAATAAAAGATCCAATAAGCAAGGAACAGGCACCCAGTAGTGTGATGAAATATCCTTTGCTGCATCGTTGCATAATAATCAGAGATCCTTCAACGTCATAGCCCATGTGTAACGATCATGCGATTTAAATGAATTGTAAGGCAAACTAGTTTGAGTTCCATATCTTGGTTCGTTGTATATCACTTTATTATCATTAGTATGACCTACGATAACCACGATATGATGCAACCCTGTCGGATGATTCCACAAAGCCGCCATGGGATGAAACCAGAGAATTTGCGTCTTCACATCCGCCATACTGAGCGAACTGTAAATAACATTTCCCGTATTCTGAACTCCGGCCATGCTAAGCGCACCTTGTATCTCATAGAGAGAGCCGGTAACGTCTTCACATATGGAAGTCCCTTTCCCCCACTTGACAAATTGACAAGTCGACTCACGGTTTCCAATAGAGTATGCACTAATCATCCGCGCAGAGGCCGCCCAGCACCAATTCGAGCGATTTTCCTGACTATATACCGGCACACTTAACGTCGAATTACTGACCTTGGCCTCCGCTGGTTTGATAACACAACAGACAACAAACAAACACAATAACAATGCGGCCGCTACCGAAAGCGTCTCTTTCCGTATCACATTCATTATAAGTTCCTTGACTTGAATATGCATTAAGGCGGTAAACACAAAAACATCTGCTCACTGCGCGCGTAAATTATTTCAAACAAATTGCGAACAATAACAGCACAGAAACAACCATGTTTCCGGAGTCACAACTAACAGCGTGAAAAGTATATCACTTATCAAATTGATAATCAACCCTTTGCACGAGACAAATCCAACTTTACTTAAGTTAATTCGAGCCCGCCGCGGCACTTCCATCACTTTCGATCACATTCATATAACGGCCGCATCTCTGGGTCTGTGTCGTTTGCCGCAAGTCATCCACAGCGAGTTAGCCACAACACACCGAGGAACCGACTATTCGACCACACGGGTCTAAATTCGCCCGATCACATCGCCAACCCCAGTACCCTTGTCCGCACGCAACTCCACCACATCAGGCAAAGGGGGCCATATGGACACCGCAGTCGAACCCTCAATGTATGACAATCGTCATACATCAGTGTATACTGTGATTCCTGAAGGAATGGAGCCAGGCATGAAGCAGTACATCGCAGAAGACGGCGCTCCGATCACCGACGACATGGTGGAACGATGGACGCAGGAGGCCGAGGACGGTTTCCCCAACTCAACGCTCACCAGGGAAACGGACCCATTTCCACCCAGCCGCGCCGAGATGAAGGCCCATACCATCCGGGTTCCGGAAGAATTGTGGCAGCTTGTCGAAGCGGCCGCGCGGGCGAAAAAGATAACCCCCAGCGAATACACACGGCAAGCACTGGGAAGCAGCCTCGCACAATCGGGACTTACCCGAGAAGAGAAGATCCTTCTGTACGCGCAATCGAATGGCCTGAGTCGGGAAGCCGCCATCAACGAACTGCTGGATAAGGCCTTGGCGTAAAACTCCTATGCCGTTGTACGCGGTGAAACCTCGCCGCATTGGAATCATCGACGCTCTCCGCATCCGCCTGCAGCGCCCAGATGCGATCCCGCTGCATTGCAACGGCCGTCTGCAGTACAACGGGATGATGCGCTACGGGCGCAGGGCGATGAGACGGGCCACGTTTTCGGCGGTGTTGGCGAGATTGGCGGGGCCGGCGGCGAGCGCACGGGCGAGCGGCATGGCGGCCGGGGTGATGCCGAAGACCGCGTCGATGCCGAGCTCGTGCAACGGGTCGAGCGCACGCCCGTCCTCGCCGTAGTCGACGCGGCCGGCGAGCGCGACGACGCGGATGCGCGGATTGCCGCGGCGTGCGGCCTGCGCGACACCGACCGGGGTTTTGCCGTACTGCGTCTGCCGGTCGATGCCACCTTCGCCGGTGATGCACCAGTCGGCGTCGGCCGCGCGTTCGGCGAGACGCACGGTGTGCGCGACGATGTCGACTCCGGATCGCATCGTCGCGTTCGTGAAGGCGAGCAGGCCGGCTCCGAGTCCGCCTGCAGCTCCCGCGCCGGGCGTGTGTACGATATCGCGGCCGAGCTGTGCGGCGATGATACGCGCGTAGTGTGCGAGGTTCGCGTCGAGCCGCGCGACCATGTCCGGGGTCGCGCCTTTCTGCGGGCCGAATACGGCGGATGCGCCGGTCGGCCCGGTCAACGGGTTGGTGACGTCGGACGCGATGATGATATCGGTGGCGGCGAGACGCAGGTCGAGTCCGGTCACGTCGATGGATGCGAGTCGGTCGAGCGCACCGCCGCCGCGTGGAATGGGCTGGCCATGCACGTCCAGGAGACGGGCACCGAGCGCTTCGGCCATGCCCGCTCCGCCGTCGTTGGTGGCCGAACCGCCCACGCCCAGGATGATGCGCCTTGCGCCGGCGTCGAGCGCGTCGCGGATGAGCTGGCCGGTGCCGTAGGTGGTGGTGACAAGCGGGTTCTTCGTCGCGTCGTCCACAAACTGGATGCCGCTTGCAGCGGCCATTTCGATGACTGCCGTTCGCGTGGCGGCGGCGTCAACGTTGCCGTCATCGTAAACATCGCAGTCATCGCCGATACCGGTACGATCATCGGATACATCGGCAGCATCCATACCATCGGTATTATCGGCGACATCAGTATCGGCAGTGCCGGCATCGATAGTCTCGGCATCGCCGCCGCTCTTGCCGAGCAGTCCGTACGCGGCGCGGGTCGGCCGGCCAAGCGGGTCGAGCACGTCGGCGTATCGCAGTTCGCCGCCGGTCGCGTCGACCAGCGACTGCACGGTGCCCTCTCCCCCGTCGGCCATCGGTATCAGGTCGTAGTCCGCATCGGGCAGCACGCGGGCGAATCCCGCGCGGATCGCCTCGGCCGCCTCGCGCGCGATCATGCAGTTCTTGAACGAATCCGGTGCGATGACGATCTTCATGACGAGCCTCCCATGCCGCATGCCGTGGGCTTTCCGCAATTTCGGCAACATGCGGAACGGTTATCCACGGAACAGTTATCCACATTATCCGCCGCACAGAACCCCTGTTGTGGATAACCTCCGACCATTCGACCACACACCCGTGTTTGCATTGCACGGCAATCAGAACGTCCGCTATTCTCGCCGCATCGACAGCATCGACAGGCCCATCGACGAAGGAGCGAAAGATGAGACAATCCAACTCTATGCGCGTCCACATCATCGGTCGAATGACAACCAAGGTTGCGACATGAGCTATGCTGATGAGCAACCGATCATTCTGAGCAGTGCGCGTAAACCGCATATCGTGAACGGCATTCCCGTTCCACCCGTACCGGATGAGGTGATACTGCACGCATACGCGCACGGCGAGGATGTCGGCGTGAACGCGCACCGTGATCCGCCCACCTATATGGTGGTCGGTCCTGACCCACAAGGCAACCGACTCTATGAGATCGGATACTTTGAGGCCCCCTACGGAGCCGATGCCGGCAGAATCATGATCTGTCACGCCATGCCGGCGAGGCGAAGTTATCAGAACCGGTACTGGAATGCGATATGGAGGTAGACCGCGATGACCAGCACACCGCAGGGCCAGCATGACAACCCGCGGATCAACCGTGCCTATTATGAACGGCTCGGAGATCTCATCAGTGAAGAAGCGGAGTCAACCGACTATCCCGAACCTGTCGACATCGCTGACGATCCCAACCCCGGCGCACGCCTCAAACGACTCGTCTACCAGAAGCAGGTCTTCGAACAGGAAAACCGACGGCAGACACGCATCATCGTGGATGAGCTGCGACGCCGCGGCGAATCATGGAACAACATCGGCAAACTGATGAACATCAGCGGCGAGGCCGTCCGCAAACAGTACAGCCACTGACCGTCGAGCGATCCACATGGCCACAGGCTGCGCTACGCCAAACTCGAACGCGCATAATACAAACTCCGCCGACGCGCGATCATATGCGCGTCGGCGGAGTCATGCGACAGTTATGCGGTGAACGTTAGGCCTGATCGGCCGCAACGTCACTCGGCGTCGCGGTAGCCGTTCGGGTTCTTGGTCTGCCAGTTCATCGAGGAGGCGGCCATGTCGTCGATGCCCAGCTCGGCCTTCCAGCCCAGCTCGCGCTCGGCCTTGGACGAGTCGGCGTAGCAGGCGGCGATGTCGCCGGGACGGCGCGGCACGATCACGTACGGGATCTCGTGGCCGGCGGCCTTCTCGTACGCCTTGATGACCTGCAGCACGGAGTAGCCGTGGCCGGTGCCGAGGTTGTAGGTGAACACGCCCGGCTTGTCGATCTTGCTGATGACCGCGACGTGGCCCTTGGCGAGGTCGACGACGTGGATGTAGTCGCGCACGCCGGTGCCGTCGGGGGTGTCGTAGTCGTCGCCCATGACCTGCACGGCCTTGAGCTCGCCGATGGCGACCTTGGCGACGTACGGGGTGAGGTTGGCGGGGATGCCCTTCGGATCCTCGCCGATGAGTCCGGACGGATGCGCGCCGACCGGGTTGAAGTAGCGCAGGATGACGACGGTCCACGAGTCGTCGGCGACGTGCACGTCGCGCAGGATCTGCTCCTCGAACAGCTTGGTGGTGCCGTACGGGTTGGTAGTGCCACCGGTCGGGGTCTCCTCGGTGATCGGCAGCTGCTTCGGGGTGCCATAGACGGTGGCGGACGACGAGAAAATGATCTTCTTCACGTTGTGCTTGCGCATGGCCTTGAGCAGCACGATGGTGCTGTTGAGATTGTTGTCGTAGTACTCGATCGGCTTGGCGACGGATTCGCCGACGGACTTGAGCGAGGCGAAGTGGATGACCCAGTCGATGTCGTTCTCATCGAAGACCTTGTTCATGAAGGCCTCGTCGCGCACGTCGCCCTCGTAGGACTTGACCTTCTTGCCGGTGATCTCCTCGACGCGCTCGAGCGCCTTCGGGGAGGAGTTGCAGTAGTTGTCGACGCACACCACGTCGTAGCCCTGCTCGAGCAGTTCGACGTCGGTGTGCGAACCGATGTATCCGGCGCCGCCGGTGACCAGAATGGTTGTCATGACGTTCTCCTTGTCATCATCTGTGGGATCAGGCGGACGGGCCGAACCGGCACGCCGCCGCTTGCTGACCGCTCTATGTCCCAGTGACACCCATCATACCACAAGCAAACATTTTTTACCACGTTCTACCAAAAACGCACAAGAAATGTTCGGGCCATGTTGTCCCGCGCACGTACGCCACAATGCCCCTCAGCAAGAGGCATGCGACCTTCGTCGGCGATGCGTGCCGTTTTGCACACACGTCGCAATTCAGGCCATCGACGATGTTGATGAGGTCAGTTCAACGATTGAGAGGCTGATTCGAGTCCTCGCATAGGTCAGTTCGACGATTGAGAGGCAGGGATCCGTGTTATTGCACCCGTTTCCGGCCCGAATAGGTCTGATTGCGCCGCCATCGCCATGGCCGGCCGCCTCTCAATCGTCAAACCGACCCGTACAGAGCCGCAAATCAGCCTCTCAATCGTCAAACCGGCATGATCACCTCATCGAAAGACGGCCGTACGGTAGCCGTATCTCATCATGGGCACCGCCGCACGCTACCGCTGCGACCTGCCCGTCGCCCCGGCCGGCTGGTTCCCGCTGCCGATGAGCTGGCACTGGCCCGACCTCAACCGATGCGCGGTGTTGGAGATCGGCCGGGAATCATCTACTCATAGTGGTCTTTGGCAGAAAGAATGCAGAGCCGATCGCCTTCGACCGTGTAGATCAGCCGATCCGCGGAGGTGATGCGCCGCGACCATGCGCCCGGGAAGGTCCATTTGAGCGGTTCAGGTTTGCCGATGCCCTCGAATGGACTGCGTAGCGTGTCCTTGATCAGCGCATTGATGCGTTTGACCATGCGTTTGTCCTGCGACTGCCAGTACAGATAGTCGTTCCATGCGTCGTCGGTCCAGCACAGCAGCATCATGCGGCCCCCGGTTCAATGAGGGTGTGTTCGCGGGCGTCGCCCTGTCGGACCTGCTCCAGTCCGCGGGCGATCTTGTCGCGCAGGTACGGATTCTGATATACGCGCAGCGATTCCATGAGGGAGTCGTAATCGTTGACGCTCATGACGATCACGTTGTCTTCCGGATCAATGTTGGTAACCATCAACATGTCGGCGTCTTCGTTGACCTTGCGGATGTAGGACTTGAGATTGTTGCGGAATGCGCTGTACGACACTGCCTGCACCATGTGGTTCTCCATTCCCGGCGACGACTGTACTTGTACTGGATATTGTACAATACGTTGGGATGCAATATTGCTGAGCGATGTGGTCATGATCGATTCCCTCTCGTGTATCGCGGACATCATTTGTCCGCTCGTACTGCGTGTACGGTAGACCATCATCGATGCTCTCGTCCAGTCCAACCGACCCCTGTGGTCGGATGGTCGTCGGTTATCCACAACAGATGCCCCGTACGGCGGATAATGTGGATAACTTCGCCGCAACCGACCCGAATGCACCACACCCGAACAAGATGGACTCGCGGAACCGCCAGACTCCACTTTCCGGCCACAGCATTCTCCAACCTAGCCGCAAGCCCGGCAATAAACAGCGGGCGCGCGACCGGATGCCTGTTTTCCGATCGCGCGCCCGCACATCTCATGTCAGTCGCGGCTCACCGCCGCGGCTCGTTGGAGGATCACTCGTCCTGGCCCCACACGCGCACCTTGCCCGGAGCCACGTCGCCGAGCAGGTGCTTCGGCGCCGGGTTGAGCTCGAACTCGTCGTCGGCCGGAACCGTGGACGTGTTGATCTCGCCGTAGCCCTTGTGCACGGTGACGGTGCCCCACGCCGGCACGGTGACCTTCTGCCACGCCGCGCCCTCGCCGTTGATCGTCACGGCCGCCTCGATCGGCTCGCCGGTCGGGTTGTAGATGTGCGCGGCCACGTCGCCGTTCGGCGCGAGGAAGGCCACGGAGCCGAGGCCACCCGACCAGCCGTCCGGCGTGTAGTTGCTGGAGCGCACGACCACGGAGCCGGGCTCGACGTCCTGGCCGAAGGCGCGCAGCATGAAGTATTCGAGATTGCGGATGACCTGTCCGGTTTCGTGCTGGATGGTCACGACGCCGCGGCGGCCGGTCGCGCCGACCTGGTTCGGCAGTCCGCGTTCGTCGAGCGCGATGTTCCACAGCGTGATGAACGATTCGCCGTTGCGCACGAGCCAGTTGCCGATGATGCCGGACATGATGTGCGCGGCGTCCTCCGGCGTCTCGTCGATCATGCAGCGGCGTTCGGTCATGCCGAACATCCAGTGGCTGTAGGAGCGCGACGCGTTGAAGAAGTTGGAGTATGGGCCTTCGTACGTGTGCACGGTCAGGCCGTCGATGGACGCAGCCTCGTCCGGGGTGACAAGCTCGCGCACCGGCCACAGCAGGTTGTGCGTGGAGTCGTCGTTGATGAAGATACGCATCTCCGGGAACTTCTCATTCATGGCCGGGCGCAGGAAGTTGTGCGCGAATTCGGCCTGCTGCTTGAGCGTCCACATCATGGCCGGCCACTTGGGCGCGTTGCTCGGCTCGTTCTGCACGGTGACGCCCCAGATCGGGATGCCGATCTTGGCCATTTCCTCGACGTACTTGACGAAGTAGCGCGCGTAGCAGCCCTCGAAGCTGTCATGCATCGGGTCGAAGCCGTTGCCGGTCCACTCGTTGAAGCGCAGATGGCCGCCCTGGCACAGGTGGCCGGTGTTCTTCATCCACGCCGGCGCGCTCCACGGGGAGGCGATGATCTTGACGGCCGGGTTGATCTTGAGGATCTCGAGCACGACCGGGATGATGTACTTGAAGTCCTTGGTGGCGTCCGGCGCGCCCGGCTCGCCCTCGCCAAGCGAGAACTTGGTGAGCGCGTTGTCATGCTCGCCGAACGGCAGGTCGTCGTAGGTGTAGTAGGGCTGCGCGGCCGGCTCGCAGGAACCGAGCGGAATGCGGATGACGGAGAAGCCGCCCTTGGCCGGATTGAAGCAGTCGTCGAGGAAGACGTGACGCTGCTCGGCGTCCATCGAGCCCCAGATCAGGGACGCGGCGGCGTCGGTGATGGCCGCGCCGGCGCCGAGCCACGGCTGCTTGCGGTCGGCGGTGTCGATGACGATCTTGGTCGCGTCGCCCGGGTCGGCGACGGTTTCGGGCGTGGCCAGCGTTTCGCGGCGCTGCGACAGATCTCCGGAGGTGACGGTCCAGAATTCGTTGCTGTACTTGCTCATGACGTTCCTTTTGGCGTGTGTTGCTGTGTGACGTATGCGCTGCGCGGCCGGCCTCGACTGCGCGGCCGGCTGTGCCGTTCGTCGTTAATCATACATGATCGATCAGAAATAATCAACTTCAATCACATGACTGTGGCAGATTTTGTCGTGGGATCGCCGCGCAGCCATATACGAGCCCGGCCGCACAGCCGCGACGGCCCGTACACGTTCGTCGACCGAACCGCCGCGGTCGTACGATTCCGTCCGTCGGGCGCCCCACCGCAGAGTGTCGGAGACGCAGACGCCCCTCGACGATCGCACGACACTCGCGACAGTCCGAACGAATACGTTCAGTTGCGTAATCGGGTACACTGATTGCAAACAGTAACGATCAACAACGGTACGTTGATCATCAATCGCCGAGCGTCAATCGTAGACAATCAATCATTGATGATCAGCGGCGAACAAACGGAGATGTGCATACCCATGTCCAACACTACAGACGGCGTCCGGCCGACCGGCGCCGGCGCGGCGCCCGGCGCAACGAAGCGCGACTACCTGCCCGCGGAACGACAGGACATGATCCTCAGTCTCCTCACCCGACAGAACGTGGCCACCGTGCAGGAGCTCGCCGCTTTACTCAACACCAGCGACATCACCATCCGCCGCGACCTCACCACGCTCGCCGACGCGGGGCTCCTGCGGCGTATCCGCGGCGGCGCGATGTCCGTGCGCGATGCGCAGCCCGCGCAACGAGGCGGACGCACGGCCGCTTCAGCTGGAACGGCCGGTACAGCGGCATCCGCCGCGACTGGCGGCTCCGTCAGCCACGGCGGCGGCCACGGCATGTCCGCCGCCGCATCGACCGCGCACGCCGGCGGCACTACGCACGACGACTATGTCGACGATCCGTTCGCACCGAACGGCACCGACGGTCCGATCAGCGTGATCGGCGAGTACGGTCCGGGCCAGCTCGGCGCGGCGGCAGACATCGGCGCCGGCTCATTCGCCGCACACGACGGCATCGCCGCGAACGCCCGCCTGCCGCACGTCGGAACCGGACTGCCGTACGGACTCGGCACGCGCGGACGCAGCGGCGACGACGCGACCGACGCGCTCGCCGCACTGGCCGGCCGGTCGATCGGCGTCATGCTGCCCGAGCCGAGCTTCTTCTGGCCGAGCGTCATCGAACAGATGCGCACGCTCGCCGCGCACGCGCAGATCACGCTCAACGTGCGCGAATCGTCGTACAACGGCGACATCCACGAGGAGCGCATCCTCGACGAATTCGCCGCCGACCCGAACATGTGCGGGCTCGTCGTCGCCCCCACGTCGGAACCGACCGTCAGCCAGCGCACGTGGGACTGGATCTCGACGTCGCCGCTGCCGGTCACCGTCGTCGAGCGCGACCAGCCGGTCATCGGCGACTACTACGTCGACTCGGTGCGCACCAACCATCCGTACGGCGTGCGCAAGGCCGCCACGCACTTCATCCAGCACGGGCACACGAACATCGCCGCCGCGTTCACGAACACGCCGACCTCCGACGTGATCCTCGCCGGCTGGCTGCAGGTCGTGCACGACGTGCCCGACATCAACGGCACGCTCGTGTTCGACGGCGTGCAGCCGTACGATGCGCCGGGCGTGGAGGAGATCGTCGAACGCATCCTCGGCTCGAGCACCACGGCCGTGCTCGTGCACTCCGACTATCTGGCGATCGCGCTCGCGCAGGCGCTGGAGAAGGCCGGCAAACGCGTGCCGGAAGACATTTCGATGATCTCGATCGACGGCTACGCGACGCTCAGCTCGCGTCCGCTCACCGTGCTGCGCTCGTCGCCGCGCGATCTGGCCGAGGCGGCGCTACGCACGCTGGTCGAGCGCATCCTGAACCCGGAGCGCGCCACGCGGCACGTGTTCGTCGACCCGCAGCTCATCGACCGTGGTTCGGTGGTGGACCGGGCGTAGCGTTTTCGATTCTCACACCGTGTTGTACAGGCGCGTGGGGAACGCGTCGCGGTACTGGCCGGGCGTGAGCCCGGTGCGACGCTTGAACACACGCATGAAGTACTTCGGATCGTCGTAGCCGACTTCGCGCGCGATGTCGGCGACCGGCGACGGCGTGGAGCTGAGCAGCTCGCGCGCGCGGTCGACGCGGCATTCGACGATCTGATCGTTGACGCCGATGCCGAACGCGCGCTTGTACACGGCCGTCAGATAGCTCGGCGAATAGTGGAACCGGTCGGCGACCTTGGCGACGGTGATGTCGTCGAAGGCGTTCGCCATGATCCACGAGCGCACCGACAGCATCGGGCCGAGTCCGACCGGCCGATGGCCCTCGACGGCAACGTTCGCACCGCCGACGCGCACGGTATGGCCGTCCGGGCGGAACCCGCCCACGCCGCCGCCCGTATCGACGCCCATCACGTAGCGTTTCGCCATGCCGACGGCATCCGCGCCCCGGCCGTCGCGATCGGCCGCCGACTCGGCCATGCCGGCGACCAGCACGCGCGTCTGCGCGGTCACTTCAAGCAGCAGGCAGGTGAGGAAATAGTCGCAGTACGTGTTCGAATGCGGGCCGAACCGCGCGTACAGGTCGACCAGCTGGTTGCACATCACGGCCAGCCGGTCCGGGTCGGCCGCGCGGCACCAGTGCGGCAGGATCAGGCTATCGCCGGACTGGGGCAGTCTGACGGCATCATCGGCGTTCCCGACGTGCATGTCACGCAGGTCGTCGCGCCGTTCAGACAGACGGAAATGCATCCAGTAGAAGTCGAGCGGTTCGGTGATCGCGCGCGATCCGGCATGCTCGACGCCAGGCGGCAGCAGGGCGAGCTGATTGGCGCCGATCGTCAGCTCGCGCTCCCCCACGCGCATCGGCAGCACGCCGCGGCGCACGAACACCAGCTCGAACGTGTCGATCACGCGGCGGGCATGCCGCCAGCCCGGCCCGGACACGAACTGCCCGATCGAAAAGAAGTCCGCCGGCCCCTCCAGCCTGCAAGTCGTCACGTCCATGCCCACCAGCCTAGCCCACAGCCCGCCGGCCTAGCGAGCATCACTAGCCATTCGAATTATCCACAACCGTTGGTACAGGCAATATTCGCTATTTTCCAAGGGCTACCGACCTTTCGACCACAGGCCCCGATTTCGCTGGACATCGCAACCAGCTGACTCTACGATGAAAAGACACTACAAAGCACCCATCGTGGCCCATGGGGAAGGAGACGAGCAATGGTGGTCGTTGCGGACAATCCCAATTTTGCGTTGCATCAGCGCACCATCATCGGACCAAGCGCCCATGTGGATCCGCAGTCAGCGGCGACGGCATGGAAACAACGGTTCTCGTTCCGTTACCGGCTCGGCACGGATCCTCTGCAAATCGCCGCGATGGGCTGCGATGACGAAGGCCGTATCATCGAAATGGTCGCTTACGATGCAGGCGCGTACAAGGATCGAGGCGGCAATCCGCTCAGAGTGATCTTTCACGCCAATTACATGACCGACAAGTTCATGAAAGACTTCCGATAGATACTGGCTGCAACACACCGACCTCGCACACATCATATGTTCGACCTCGCACACATCATATGTTCAAGCACGATACGACCGACGATAAGGAGGCCATGATGACCGCAACCGCACCGGCGCCGCCGGAGGAGTATCAGACGCATACATTCGTAGTGCCCGATGAACAGACCATGCAGTATTGGGAGTCTCTCATCGGTACCGGCCGCTATCCGGGCCACAACGGCGAAGTGTGGTATTACCCGCAAAACTGGCCGAAGGACAAGCCCATGCCGGAAGACATGAAGGCGTGGATCCCCGAGCATCCCGAATGCGGGTATCGTCTGGAAGGCGATCGTTTGGTCGCCATCCAGAACGAGGAGTGACACGCCGAACTGACTGCTGTCAGCATTCGGCATCTTGCCTCACGTCGCCGCCGTGACGATGCCGCATGCGGAGGGCACTCAGAAGACGAGCATGGCCTGGGCGGAACGGGGTTCGTCGTAGTGGATCATGAGTTCGAGATCGGCGGGCCGGATGGGCAGCTGGAAGGCGTCGACGGCGGTTTCGCCGTATTCGGCGTCGGTCCACGGGTCGTCGATCAACAACGCGCCGGTGGCCGGATCGCGGCCGGTGACGGTGACCCAGTGCGGGCACGCCTCGCCGTGCATGTGCAGTTCGTCGATGAGGACGACCGCGATGTGCCCGTCGTCTACGATGCGCGCGATATCGTCGGCGTCGAACGGCCCGACGGTGACGGGGATGCCTGCCTCGCGCGCCTGCCGCGCGAACGCGAGCTGCGTGTCGCGGGCCATGGCCGGGTCGAGCAGGCCGAGTTTGCTGTCCGGATGCAGTGCCGGACCGGTGTGGGAGACGCGGATCGTGGGATGCGCGCCACGGCGTTCGGCGGCGAGCGCAAGCCCGTACGGCTCGCACGCGACGGCGATGGTCGCCTCGCGCCACATCTGCAGTTCCTCCGCACGCGTGGGCTTGGGCGTGATGCCGAGCCGGTGCATCGCGGTCAGCACGGCGACCGGCCCGCACGTGAACTCGGTGGTCTGACGGTAGTGCGCGGCCGCGTCGGTGGCGGGCAGAGGTGAATCGGTGGCGGTCAGCGGCGCGTCGGCTGCGGCGACTGCAGTGGTCGGTTTGCCGGTGATGCCCGACATTGACGTTGCTGCCGCGTCACCGTTCGGAGCCGATGCCGCTACGTCTGCCGTCTTGCCGGCGGCGGCACGATTGGCGGATACCGGACCATCATTCGTCACGTCCGGCTCGGTGATGTCGTATTTGACGACGGCGACGTCCGGTTCGGCCAACGATTGCCGTTCCGCGAACGCAATCAGCCCGCCCCACAGTGCACGGTCGCCGCCGATCGCCGTGAGCTTCTGCTGTGCCGTGTGCGGACGATGATAGCCGAGCAGCGACGCGACGGACGGGCTTGCGGCTGCGGTCGCGGTCGTACCGATCACGGCGGCATCGGCCGCGTCATCGGCAGCGTGTGCGGCACCGGTCGTACCGTTGTCCGCGCTCTCATCGTCGACGGCATCGACGGCCAGATAGACGGTGCGTACGAGCGCGCCGCCGGCCGCTGCAAGCGCCGCCGCGGTCGGCTCCGGAATGGCGATGCCGTCGATATCGCGGAGCGCCTCGCCCCGCGCGACGGCATATGCGATGTATCGGGTCATACGTCACACCCCCTGGTTCATGCTGTCATATCATTCTTTGACTGTGCACTCAAGGGTAACAGCGCCGGTGCATTGGAACCCGGAGCGAACACACGTGCACACCCGGATCCATCGCATTGCAAAATCAGCCGTCGGCATTCCCGCCCCTTCACATTCTGCCATGTACGGGTTTTGCCAGCGTGGCGAAACGGATAGGACCTCTCCATATTGCCACGCCTACACTCTCTCCAGCACAGCGTTTTGACGACGGTCCGACCGCTTCACCACGCCGACCACTCTCAACGGGGCAAAACGGATGGGACATCGTCAAATCACCACGCTTAGTCCCCTCCCAGCGTAGCCATTTGCCGACATTCCACTCGTTTCACTACGCTGACCGGTCTCAGCGTGGCAATTCGAGCAGGACTTCTCCGCATTGCCACGCCTACACACTCCTCGTCGTAGCGTTTTACCGACAGTCTAACTGCTTTGCCATGCTGGCCACTCTTAGCGGGGCAAAACGGATAGGTCGTCACCGGATCGCCACGCCGAGCCCTCCCTGAGCGAAGCAACCTACCGATGGTCTATCCGATATGCCACGTCGCGAACCTCGTTCGGGAACCAAATCCGGAACCAAGATACGTCCATGAACGCATGACCGAGCGAGACAGCACAATATGTCCGTGGCCTCCGGCAACGGTGTACACGCTTTTCGCCGGGTAATTCAACGAACTCGCCACGCCGCCCACGAACATCGCTATGGTGATGAAACGGGCGTCCGAGAGCGACACCAACGCGCACATGGCCGCGGCGAACAAGACGTTGCTCCAGATAATGCACCACTTCGGGTTGGTGAGGTCCACCATGCGACCGGCGACCAGCGAACCGAGGAATAGGCCTAAGGGCATACCACTGAGCACCATGCTCAGAGCCGTCGCGGACAGCTGCAGATATGTGGTGAGATAAACGACATATCCAGCCGTCATCACGCCGGCCCCGGCCATATTCACCGCGGAATTCACGCACAGATTGCGCAGGTCCTTCGGCAATTCGCTTATTTCCAATAGGCTGAGACGTGCCATCGGAGACAGCACCTTTCTTAGTCGAGGGCGGGCGGCATGGCGGCGATGAGGGCGCGCACGTAGTCGTGCTGGGGGTGGTTCATGACCTGGCCCGTGGTGCCGGTTTCGACGATCCTGCCGTGGCGCATGACGGCGATGCGGTCGGCGATGCGGCGCACGGTGTCGAGGTCGTGCGAGATGAACAGCATGGCCAGGCCAAGCCGCGAGCGCAGTTCAAGCAGCGTTTCGAGCACGTGCGTCTGGATGTTCGCGTCGAGCGCGGTCACCGCTTCGTCGGCGACGAGCAGCTTCGGTTCGGGCGCGAGCGCGCGGGCGATGGCGACGCGCTGGCATTGGCCGCCGGACAGCGTGCCCGGCTTGCGGTCGATGAGTTCGGCTTCCAGCCCGACCTTGGCGACGAGCGCGCGCACGGCCGCGTCGTCGGCGGGTTTGCCGGACACGCGCAGCGCTTCGGTGAGCGTCTGGCGCACGGTCATCGTCGGGTTGAGCGAACCGTACGGGTTCTGGAAGACAAGCTGCGCTTCGCCGCGCGACCAGCCGATCGGCTTGCCATCGTTGCCGGTAAAGACAACGTTGCCGGAATCCGGTGTTTCGAGACCGACGATGCACCGCGCGACGGTCGATTTGCCGGATCCGGATTCGCCGACGAGGCCGAGGATCTCGCCGGCGCGCACGTCGAACGACACGTCGGCGACGGCCGGCACGTTCGACCCGGCGAACGTTTTCCTGAGATGGTTGGCCCGCATGACGACATCGCCGAACGCGGGCACGTCGGTGACGGCGAGTCGCGTATGCGCGTCGAGCAGTTCGCGCGTGTACGGCGAGCGCGGATGATGGACGACCTGGTCGCGGCCGCCTTCCTCGACGACCTGTCCGCCGTGGAACACGACGAGATGGTCGGCGCGTTCGACGGCCAGCGCGAGGTCGTGCGTGATGAGCAGCAGCGTCATGTGACGACTGGAACGCAGCGATTCGAGCAGGTCGAGCACGGTCTCCTGCGTGGACGCGTCGAGCGCGGTGGTCGGCTCGTCGGCGATGAGGATGCGCGGGTCGGGCGCGAGCGCGGCCGCGATGGCGACGCGCTGGCGCATGCCGCCGGACAGTTCGTGCGGATACGCGTCGTATACGGCCGGCGCGAGTCCGACGTCGGTGAGCAGCCGTTCGACGGCCGCACGTCGCTGCGCTTTGGTGAGGCGGCCGCGACCGTTTGCAGCCGGAGCGCCGCCGCCGTTGCCGGAGCCTCCGGCTGAGGCCGCGACGGTGCGATCATTGTCAACGTCCTGTGCCGGCAACGATCCGACGTGTCCGGCCGAGCGCAGTCCGTCCTCGATCTGCCGGCCGCAGGTGCGCAGCGGGTCGAGCGAGGAGAACGGATCCTGCGGCAGCCATACGATCGTGCCGCCGCGCAGCCTGCGCCACGCGCGCTCCCCCGCTTCGAGGTTGATCGGCTCGCCGAACAGCGCGTAGTCGCCGCTCGCGTCCGACCGGTCGGGCAGCAGTCCGGACAGTGTCTTCGCGGTCACGGACTTGCCGGAGCCGGATTCGCCGACGACGGCGACGGTCGCGTCGCGCGGGATCGTCAGGTCGACGCCGTGGATGATCTCCTTGCCGCCGATCGTAACGTGCAGGCCGGTCACACGCACGGCCGGCGATGCGGCCGCGCCGCTGTCGTTCGCAGCGTGCGCAACGTTTGCGGCAACGTGTGCAGCCACGTTCGCAGAGGCGGCAGCGTTCGCAGGGGAAACAGTCTTGTCGCTCATCGTTCCGCCTTCTCGCTTTGCTCGGTGATGAAGTCGCCGACGATGTTCAGCGCGATCGACGTGACGATGATGGCCACGCCGGGCGCGATCGCCGCGTACGGGTTGTCGAAGAGGAGGTTGCGCGCGTCCGACAGCTGCCGGCCCCAGTCCGCGTCCTGCGGCGAGACGCCGAGGCCGAGGAACGAGAGGGACGAGAGCGAGACGAGCGCGTTGCTCATGTCGAGGAACAGGGCCGCGCCGACCAGCGGGCGGATGACCGGGAACAGGTGGAATGCGAGCGTGCGCAGCGGTCCGAGCTCGAGCAGGCGGGCCGCGTCGAGGAACGGGTCGTTGATGTGCGCGAGCGCGCCGGAGCGCACCAGACGCACCTCGTACGGCGCGTACAGGATCACGAACACGAGCACGTTCGTCCAGTATCCGCCGCCGATCACGCCGGCGACGACGATCGCGAGCAGCAACGTCGGCAGCGAGAGCATGAGTTCGACGACGCGGGAGATGATCCAGTCGACCCAGCCGCCAACGTATGCGGCGGTCAGGCCGAACACGAGGCCGACGGCCATCGCGCCGAGCGCGATCGTGACCGGGCCGATGATCGCGGTCCGGGCGCCGGCGAGCGTGAGCTTGAGCACGTCGCGGCCGAGCGCGTCGGTGCCGAGCGGATGATCGGCGTCCGGCAGGGCCGTGGACAGCATGATGTCCTGGTCGAGCGCCCCGGCGGACAGCGCGGGCACGACGCTGAGCACCACCACGGCGGCGAGCACCACGAGCGCGAGGATCAGCGGCAGACGATGCCAGATGCGAGCCATCATCGTGCGTTCTCCTTTCCGTCGTTCGAGCCGGCGGCGGTCCCGACCGTAGTTACGGCGGCACGGTCGTCGCCGGCGATCACGCCGTCGTTGTCAGTACCGCGAACGTTGCCGGCACCGGCCGCAATCGAGCCGGTCTCATCCGATCCGGCCGCAACCGGCGACCGTCGCACGCGCAGACGCGGGTCGATGAGCGCGGCGAGCGCGTCGACGATCGCCGTCGCGACGCAGATGATCGTCGCCATGATCATCGTGATCGCCTGCACCGTCGGAATGTCCTTGAACGTGACCGACGTCTGCAGCAGCGTGCCGAGACCGCCGATCGAGAACGTCGTTTCGACGATCACCGTGCCGGAGACGAGCGTCGCGATGAGCAGTCCGGACGACGTGATGATCGGCAGCGCGGCGTTGCGCAGCTGCGCGGCGAGAATCGTCCACCGGGCGACGCCGCGCGAGCGCGCGAACAGCGTGTAGTCGGAGTCGACCTGCTTGATGAGCGAGGCGCGGGAGATCTTCACCACGGACGCGAACAGGCCGATCGCGAGCGTGATCGCCGGCAGCAGCAGATGCCAGAGCGTGTCGAGGAAGCCGCCTTCGCCGAGACCGTAGATCGGGAACCAGCCGAGCTGCACGGACAGGCCGTACAGCAGCAGCAGACCGACCGCGAAACTCGGCGCGCTCAGGCCGGCGACGGCGAGCGCGGTGACGAGACGGTCCTGCCAGCGGCCGTTGCGGCGTGCGGCGAGGATGCCGAGCGGCAGACCGATGACGAGCGCGATGGCGAGGGCGAGCAGGGCGAGGGCGAGCGTGATCCACGCGCGCTGGCCGATCATCTGAGCGACGGGCAGCTGCGTGCGGATGGACGTGCCGAAGTCGCCGTGCAGTAGGTTGTTCAGCCAGCGCAGATACTGCCGCCACAGCGGATCGTCGAGGTGATACTGTGCGCGGATGGCGGCGAGCTGTTCGGCGCTCACCTTCTTCGCGCCGGCGAGCGTGCGGGCCGGGTCGCTGTTGGTCATGTACAGCAGGCCGAACGTGACCAGCGACAGCACGAACAGCAGCAGTATCAGGTTCGCCAGCCGTTTGCCGAGGAATTTCAGCGCATCCAACGGTTCCTCCCCTCCATCGTTCTCATCGATCCTTGCATGGTTCCCCATACGCATCTGCTCCCCCTGACAGCCGGACTGTCAGGGGGAGCAGATGCGCGCCGTATGGCTGCAGGCACTACGTATTACCGCAGTCTACATCCTTGCGGTTATCCGTACCGTTCCGCACGGTGCCGTACGGTTTCGCACGGCTCCGCACGGTTCCGTACGGCTCTGGTTCATGGTTCCTTACTGTTCCACGAAATCGGCGGCCCAGTTGGTGCCGAGCCAGAACGTGTCGATGTTCTTGAGGCCCAGACCCTTCTTGGTCGCGACCGCGGCCTTGCCCCAGTAGACCGGCGAGTAGATGTCCTGCTCGAGCGCGGTCTTGGTGGTGTCGAGCACGATCTGCAGCTTCTCGTCCGTGTCGGTGAGCGTGCCGATCTTGTCGGTCTGCGCGGCCACGTCCGCGTCGGTCCAGTTGGCCGGGTTCGCGCCCGCGCCGCCGGCGGCGAGCAGCCACGAGGTGATCTCGTTCGGCTGCGGGGTGGTCGGGTTGTAGATCATCCACGCGACGCCCTGCTTGCCGTTGCCGACCTCGCTCAGCCACTGCTCGAGCGGGATCTCCTTGACGTTGAGCGTCACGCCGATCGACTTGAGCGATTCGGCGAGCGCGAGGGACGCCTTGCCGACGGCCGGGTAGCCGGTCGGGTAGGTGAGCGTGGTGGTGAAGCCGGACGCCTGCGAGGACTGCTTGAGCTCGTCCTTGGCCTTGTCGATGTCGTAGTCGAGCGCGCCGAGGTCCTTGACCTTCTCGGCGGCCTTGTCCTTGTCGTTGTCGGTCCAGCCGGCGAGCTGCTCCGGGGAGTCGATGCCGGTGGCGACCTCGCCGTAGCCCTTGAGGATGCCCTTGACGACGCCGGACTTGTCGAACGCGTAGGAGAACGCCTTGCGCACGTGGATGTCGTCGAACGGCTTGACGCCCTGGTCGAAGGTCAGGCCGTAGTAGGAGCGGTCGGAGTAGGCGGTGACCTGGGCGCCGTCCTTGCTCCACTGGCTCACGCTGGTGACGGGCACGTTGAACGAGGCGTCGACCTTGCCTTCCTGGAAGGCGAGCAGTCGGGTGGAGTCCTCGGTGATGAAGTCGACGCGCACGGTGTCGGGGCCGTCGTTCTCGCCCCAGTAGTCCTTGAACTTCTTGAGCGTGACGTGGCTGGACGGGTCGAATTCGGTGACCTGGTACGGGCCGGTGCCCACGATCAGCTTGCTGGCCGAACCGTAGTCGGAGCCGGACTCCTCGCGGAACTTCTTGGACGTGACGAACAGGCCGGCCACGTTCGAGACCTGCGTCGGGAATTCGGTCTGCGGGGTCTTGAGCGTGATGGTGATCTGCCATTCGCCGGTCTTCTCGACCTTGTCGACGTAGTCCGGCCAGTAGACGGACAGGCCCGGCGACAGCTTGGAGTCGCGGGCGGTGTTGATCGAGTCGACGATGTCGTCGGTGGTCAGCGAGCTGCCGTCGTGCAGCTTGACGCCCTGGCGGATGTCGAACACCCACGTCTTGTTGTCGGTGCTGCTCCACTTTTCGGCGAGCGCCGGCACGACCTTGCCGGTGGCGTCCACGCCGGTGAGACCTTCCTGATAGAGCGCGGCGAGCTGGTAGTTGGCGCTGCCGGCCTCCTGGTTGACGCTCAGCGTGCTCACGGCGGAGGCGCTGGCGATCTTGAGATCCTTGACGGCGGTGCCGGTGGTGGTCTTCGCACCGGTTTCGCTCGGCTGGTTGGCGGTGTTGTTCGAGCTTGCGCCGCAGCCGGCGACGGCGAGCGCGAGTGACAGCGCCAGCGCGATGGGCGCGATCACCTTCCTGAATACGTTGCGTTGCGTGGTGGCCATGTTCTTCCCTCTCGTTTCCTGTATGACGGGCGTTCACGGGCGGGCGTGGTTCCATACCGTGCCGAACCGATGAATGTCGTTGTAATGTACACTAGCCGGTCAACGTTTCGGAGGGAAACGACACGGAGTGCCCGAAAACGGCGTGGTTCCAACGTTTTCACGCACGCTATAGCTTATTGGTATACGGGATGGCGTCCGCATGGCGGCTGGCGACTCATACCATCGCGTGAGACACTCGATAACGCCGCTGATGCCGGCGGAGCCTCGGCCCCCTCACGACGACAAACATTTCGAGGGGCAGACAAGACCATGCAAAAAAGGCCCCGGCATCCGCGTTAAAGTGCGGATGCCGGGGTCTGTCGGTCGGCTGCCGTTACGCGGTTCCTGCGTCCGATCGATGATCGGCGGAGATCCTTACGCCGGCGAGCGTTGAAGTTCAAGAAAGTCTGTATGCGTCTGCGATGCGCGGTTTGCGGCGACGCGACGCCGGGCGGCGCTTACTTGCGGCCAGCGAAGTGCTTGATGGCCTTCCAGGCGGCCTGCGAGAGCGCGTAGTATCCGAGCGACGGGTCGTTCGCGGCCAGCGGGGAACGCAGAGCCTTGTTCATCATTTCTTCGTCCATCATGATGGACTCCTTTCCGTGTCATGCCGTTTGTGAACGGTTGTTGTTTTCGGTTGCTCTATCTTCGGTTATGGCTTCAGCATATGCCGCCCCGTTGCGCCGCGCATGCCGATTTCGTCGTATCTTTGTCATATTCATCGGCTTTCACGATGATATTTACATTCTGTTCACGATTGACGCACCGTCAATCACCCCTTTGCGTGGCAAATCGGACAGCCCTTCGCCAATACCCCACGCTCACACCCACCTCAGCGTGGGAAAACGGCTAGAACATCACCACAACACCACGCTCACACCTCTCAGCGTGGCAAAACGGTCAGGATATCGCCAATCACCAACGCTCACACCCATCTCAACGTGGGCGACTGGCCAGAACTTCGTCGAAATGCCCCGCGGAACGCAGAAGGCGGGGCATATCCTCCGCAATCCGGAAGGATATGCCCCGCCTACAGAGCCTAAAGAGGACCGGAGCCCGGAGACACCCGAGCCCAGAGCCCAGAAAGAAGAGCCCGCTACTGCCCCTGCGCCACGCGGATCATCGCGTACTGCGACTCGTAGAGCCGGTAGTACGCGCCCTTCTCCTTGAGCAGCTCCTTGTGCGAGCCGTGCTCGACGATCTGGCCGTGGTCGATGTAGAAGATCTCGTCCGCGTTCTCGATCGTCGACAGTCGGTGCGCGATGATGAAGCTCGTGCGGCCCTTGAGCAGGTGCGCGAGGCCAGCCTGCAGCGCCTCCTCGGTGCGCGTGTCGATGTTCGACGTCGCCTCGTCGAGGATCAGGATGCGCGGGTCGGCGAGCAGCACGCGCGCGAACGCGATGAGCTGACGCTGTCCGGCCGACAGGGTCGAACCGCGCTCCTCCACCACCGTGTCGTAGCCGTCGGGCAGCTCCATGATGAACTCGTGCGCATGCACCGCCTTCGCCGCCGCCTCGATCTCCTCGTCGGTCGCGTCGAGCTTGCCGTAGCGGATGTTCTCGCGCACGTTGCCGGAGAAGATGAACGTGTCCTGCAGCATCACGCCCATCTGCTTGCGCAGCGATTCGAGCGTCACGTCGCGCACGTCGTAGCCGTCGATCGTCACCGACCCTTCCGACACGTCGTAGAAGCGCGACAGCAGGCTGATGATCGTCGTCTTGCCGGCGCCGGTCGGGCCGACCAGCGCGATCGTCTTGCCTGGCTCGACGTGGAAGTCGACCAGGTTGAGGATGTTGCGGCCGCCCTCCTCGTAGCGGAACACGACGTCGTTGAAGTCGACGCGACCGCGGATCTGTGGCAGGTCGACCGCGTTCGGCTTGTTCTCGATCTCCGGGACCACGTCGAGCGTTTCGAAGATGCGCTCGAGGTACGCGGAGCAGGTGATGAGCTGGTTGTAGAAGTTGCCGATGTTGATGACCGGGTTCCAGAAGTTGTTCGCGTAGCCGACGAACGCGATGAGCACGCCCGTGGTCACGTTCACGCCACCGAAGCCGGTCACGCCCACGAAGTAGATGAACGCGATGGTCATCACGGAGATGGTCTGCACGCCCGGCCACATGAGGAACTGGATGTGCACGGCCTTCATCCACGCGGAACGCACCTCGCCCTGCTGCTGCTGGAACGTTTCGAACTGAGACTTCTCCTGCGCGAACGTCTGCGTGGTCTTCACGCCGGCAATCGACTCGTGGATGTACGCGTTGAGGTTCGACTGCTTGTTGGACAGCTTCTGGAAGGCCCGGCGCTGGAAGATCTTGAGCACGTACACCCAGATGATGAGCGCGGGGAACAGCACGAGGCTCCACAGCGCGAGCTTCCAGTCGATCACGAACATCACCACGAGCGTGATGATGAACGTGAACACGTCGGAGATCACGTTGATCAGGCCCGACGAGAGCGTGTCCGACAGCGTGTTCACGTAGTTGACCACGCGGATGAGGATCTTGCCGTGCGGGCGCGAGTCGAAGTAGCTGAACGGCAGCGTCTGGATGTGCGTGAAGATGTCACGGCGCATGTCCTTGAGCATGAGCTGGCCGACGCGCGTGATGGACACGGTGCGGTAGCGCAGGCAGAGCTCGTAGACGACGATCAGGCAGGCGAGCAGTCCGGCGAGCGTGCCGAGCTGGCCGAGGTCCTTGTGCGGGATCGCCTCGTCGATCATGATTTTGGTCAAGTACGGCACGGACACGGCGATGCAGCTCATCGACACGACGACGACGAGGATGCGGGCCACCTGCCCGAGGTACGGTTTGAGATATTTGCCGACGCGCAGGATGTCGTGGAAGTTGATGGACTCCTCGAGTTCCTCATCCTCGCGGTACGTATTGCGTTGTGCCATGATTCCTTTTCCTTGGGAATGCTTTGGTCTTGGCTTGGTCTTGTTTGTTGCGATCGCCTGTCGGCCGGACGCCGGCCGGGCGGCGGCGCCGGTCAGAAGCCCTGCGACGCGCCGGACTGCAGGCCCAGCTGCTTGTGGTAGATCTCCCAGTAGCGTCCGTGCGCGGCGACGAGCTCCTCGTGCGTGCCGCGTTCGACGATGCGGCCGTGTTCGAGCACGAGAATCAGGTCGGAGTCCTTGACCGACGAGATGCGGTGCGCGATCGTGATGATCGTCTTGCCGCCGTCCATTTCGCGCAGATGCTGCTGGATTTCCGCCTCGGTTTCCATGTCCACGGCCGACGTCGTGTCGTCCATGATCAGGATGCTCGGGTCGTCCGCGAGCGCGCGGGCGAGCGACAGGCGCTGCTTCTGGCCGCCGGACAGGCCGACGCCGCGTTCGCCGACGACCGTGTTGTAGCCTTCCGGCATGGACTGGATGAAGCTGTCCGCGCCGGCGATGCGCGCCATGCGCTGGATGTAGCGTTCGTCGTGGGCCGCGTCGTTGTTCGCGCCGAAGCCGATGTTGCTGCCGATCGTGTCGGAGAACAGGAACGTGTCCTGCGCGACGATGCACACTTGCGAGCGCAGCGTGGCGAGCGGCCAGTCGCGCGCGTCGATGCCGTCGATGAGCACGTGGCCGACGGTCGGGTCGTAGAAGCGCGAGATGAGGTTGACGAGCGTGGACTTGCCCGCGCCGGTTTCGCCGAGGATGCCGAGCTTGCTGCCCGCCGGGATGGAGAAGTCGATGTCCTTGAGGATCGGCGTGTCCGGGTCGTCGGGGAACGCGAAGCTGACGTGGTCGAAGCGGATTTCGCCGCTGATGCGGTCGGGGGTCGGCGGATGCGCCGCGCCGACCTGTTCGGCGATGGTCACGGCCTGCTTGACGGCGGCCTCCGCGTCGGGCTTTTCGACGATGCGCGACTGTGCTGTCAGGAGCTTCCTGATCTTGATACAGCTGGCGTTGAAGCGCTGCCAGTCGTTGATGAGCCAGCCGGACTGTCGGACGGGGCCGTCGATCATCCACAGGAACGAGTTGAAGCTGACGAGGTTGCCGAGCGTCATGTTGCCGGTGATGACCAGATAGCCGCCGAAGCCGAGCGTGATGAGCTGCAGGCTGAAGCCGAGGCCGTCGAGCCACGGCATGTACTTGCGCGAGTTGTACGCGAGCGCCATGTTGCGCTGCATGTAGTCGTCGTTGTGCTCGTCGAACTTCTGCGTTTCGTACGGTTCGCGCACGAACGCCTTGACGACGCGATTGCCTTCGATGTTCTCCTCGACCATCGAGTTGAGGCTTGCGAGCGAGTTGCGGATCGCGAAGAACAGCGGGTGGGCGTGCGTGGACAGGCCGCGCGTGAGGATGAAGATGAACGGCGTGACGCAGGCAAGCGCGAGCGCGAGTCGCCAGTCGATCGAAAACATGACGCACAGCGCGCCGATGAACATGACCACGCAGTCGAGCACGTTGTAGCTCACCCAGCTCAGCGCGTGGCGGATGGCGTCGGTGTCGGAGGTCAGGCGGCTCATGATGTCGCCGGTGCGCGTGTGGTTGAAGTATGTGAAGTCGAGTTCGTGCAGCTTCTCGTATTCGTCGGAGACGAGACGGTAGACGGAGTTCTGGCCGAAGCGTTCCATCCACATCTGGTAGCCGTATCGGGAGCCGACGCGGATGATGGTGAACACGATCATGAGCATGCACAGGTGCGCGAGCCGTTCGGTGTGGCCCTGCGTGATGACCTGGTCGACGAGCATGCCGGAAAGGAGCGGGATGGTCAGCGCCATCGTGTTGTTCGCGCAGAACAGTACGAGCGCTCCCGCCACGCGCGGAAGGTCGGGTTTGCAGTAGGGCAGGATCCAACGCAGATTGCCCTTGTCTTGGTTTTTCGTCGGGTCGACGTACATGTGAGGAAATCCCCGCATTCTTGTTTGTTTGCTTGTAGTTACTGTGCGGCTTCTCCCACCGCACGCGGCATTCGCTGCCGCCACGATTCACGACCGTCGTGTTTCTCGAGTATTCCGCAACCGACGCTCTCCTCGCCGGCCGAAACCCCTGTTCGGATTCGCAAACGCCGTCTAGTCTATGCGAACGGCAGGTGATTTCAACCCGTTGATTCCGTGCGTGTTGCCGCGACTTTGCAACGATTCAACCCCTTTTCCGCCCGTCGCGAAATCAAGGATTCGCGCCGCGCGCGATGCCGCGTTTGCCAGCGGCACTGGTGTGCCGCATTCTCTCCCTCAGTCCGCCTGCGGCGGCCAGCTCCCTCGTCAGAGGGAGCTCCTGCGACATCAATGCCGTTGCATGGTATCGGCGCCGTCGGAGCCACAGGAGCCCCCTCGGCTGAGGGGGCTGTCAGCCGCTAGGCTGACTGGGGAGCGTCACGGCGCAATAGCGCCGTCAATACGCTCAGCATCGCGCGCAGCGCGATTCCGGATACAAGAAAGGGTCCCTGCAGCGAACTGCAGGGACCCTTCCCGATGCCCTAAGTAGAAGTTGGTTCCTCGCGCGTTATGCGCGGATCATGCTCACTTCTGCCAGCCGATGTTCTCCCAGTGCTTGGTCTGGAAGCCGGCGGGGCCGTAGTTGGCGAGGCCCTTCTTGACGGCGACGTAGCTCGGCGGGGTGTCCGTCGGGATGGTGCCGTAGAGCTCGAACGCGGCGGCCTCGGCCTTGTTGCCGGCCTCGACAGCCTTATCGTTATCTTCGATGGTGCCCGGGATGGCGGCGAGCTTGTCGACCTCGTCGGAACCGATCTGCGCGTAGTTGGACGGCGAGTCAGAGCCGTAGAGCTGGACGATGGAGGTCTGGCCGAACGGGTTGGTCGCGGTCCAGCCCATGCCCATCACTTCGTAGTTGTGCTTGGACATATCGTCGGACCACTGCGAGGTGGCGCGGTTGTCGACCTTCACCTTGATGCCGGCCTTCTTCATCATGGCCTGGTAGGCGAGGGCATTGGCCTTGGTGGTGGAGGAGTCACCGTAGTAGACGTAGGAGACCTCGACGGTCTTGCCGTCCTTCGCGTAGTAGCCATCGGAGCCGAGCTTGTAGCCGGCGTCTTCCATGGTCTTCTTGGCGGCGTCGACGCTGTACTTCTGGGCGTCGGCCGGGAGGTTGTTCTTGTAGCCCTTCTGGAACTGCAGGAAGACCTCAGAGCCCGGGCGCTCCGGGTTCCAGTCCATGCCCTGGTAGGCGATCTTGTTCCAGGTCTCGTTGTCGAACGCCTGGCTGATGGCCTTGCGCACGGCGATGTCCTTCAGGGCGCCGGCCTTGGTGTTGTAGGTGAACACGTAGGTGGCCAGCGAGTAGCCGAGGCGCAGCTGGATGTCCTTCATGCTCTTGATGGCGGCCAGGTTGTCCTTGGAGCCAGCGGAGATGGAGTCAAGCTCGCCGTTCTTGAAGGCGTTGAGCGCGGCGGCGTCCTCCATGTACTTGAAGGTGATCTTCTCCAGCTTCGGCTTCTCGCCCCACCACTTCTCGTTCGGGACGAACACGGTGCTGTCCTTGTCGGTGGACTGCACCTTGAACGGGCCGGCGGCCCACTCGTTGTGCGGGTTGTCGATCCAGCCGGAGGTGTAGGTCTTGGCGTCCAGCGAGTTGTGGTTCAGCAGGTTCTGGAACAGCGCCTGGTACGGATAGTACGGCTCGGAGAAGGTGACCACGGCCTGCTTGTCGCTGGTACCGGCCTTGACGCTGGCGATCTTGTCGTAGCCGTCGGTGGAAGCCGGGGTGTAGTTAGCGTCCTTGCCGTTGGAGGTCTTCCAAGTGGACTCGAAGTCCTTCCAAGTGATGTCGGTACCATCGTTCCACTTGGCCTTCGGGTTGATGTCGTAGGTCACAACCAGCGGATCAGAGCTGGTGACCTCGACCTTGGACAGGAAGTCCGGGTTCGGGGAGACTTCGCCGTCAGCGGTGTAGTCCCACAGCTGCGGCATGTAGAGCTGCCAGAAGGTGCCCATGTACAGCGTGTTGCCGTCGGTGTTCAGGGAGTTCCAGTTGGCGGTGTAGGTGGTGCCCAGCGTCAGGGTGCCGCCGTCCTTGATGTTGTCGCGCTCCTGCGGGTTGTTGTAGGTCTTGGACACGTCCGGGGTCGGCAGGGTGCCCTTCCAGTTGGCGATGTCGATGCCCTCGGCCGGCTCCTCCTGAGTGGAGGCGGTGGTGTTGCTGCCGTTGTCAGAGCTGTTGGTGTTGGAGTTGTTCGCACCGCAGCCGGACAGCAGCATGGCCACTGCCGACACGACGGCGCCAGCCGCAAACAGGCGCTCCTTCATCGAGTTAGTCATTGAATAATCCTCTCAATCTTCCACCGGCGGCGTATCGCAGCCGGCACCTCGGCCTTTCCCGAACGGCAAACCGTCCGAAGTGCAGTCGCCGCGTTGCCGCGGCGGCGCTCGCGTCCAGCCGACCGATGGGCTGTCCGCAATTCCGGGCCTGACTTTATCGCCCTTGTGTTAACAGAAATCGTTAACGTGGACGAAACCATCAAGTTCTGGGGTTCATTGTTCCTGACCCCACACCCCAACGGCTCGGAATGTCCACGAAGCGGATGCCCCTTGTCCATCTATGGGATAGATCACACGCCACCACAGCATCGTCGCAACATGCAAAAGCCCGGCAATCCCCGAAACGTTTCGGGGATTGCCGGGCTCATATCGGAGTATCACTCAGGCTCAGGCCATCGCGGCGAAGTGGCAGGCGACCTGACGGTCCTCGCCGGACCACTGGTGCAGCTTCGGCGGCTGCGTGTCGCACATGCGGCGCTGTTCCTCGCTCAGTGTAAGGCGCAGCGGGCAGCGGGACGCGAACGGGCAGCCCTCGATCTTCTCGGTCGGGCTGGGCAGTTCGCCCTGCAGCACGATGCGGTTGTGCGTGCGCTCGTACTGCGGGTCCGGCGCGGGCATGGCGCTCAGCAGGGCCTCGGTGTACGGGTGCAGCGGATGGTCGAAGATCTCGTCGGTCGGGCCGAGCTCCACGATGCGGCCGAGGTACATGACCGCGACGCGGCTGGAGATGTGGCGGATGACCGACAGGTTGTGGGCCACGAACAGGTAGGCGACGCCAAGCTTGTTCTGCAGGTCCTCGAGCAGGTTGATCACGCCGGCCTGAATGGACACGTCGAGCGCGGAGACCGGCTCGTCGAGCAGGATCAGCTGCGGGTTCACGGCAAGCGCACGCGCGATGGCGATGCGCTGACGCTGGCCGCCGGAGAACTGAGTCGGGAAGCGGTCGACCTGATCCGGGTTGAGTTCGACGAGCTTCATGAGCTCGTCGATGCGCGTGTTGATCTCGGCCTTGCTCTTGTGCAGCACCTTGAGCGGCTCGGCGAGGATGTCGTAGACGGGCAGACGCGGGTCGAGCGAGCTCATCGGGTCCTGGAACACGTACTGGACGTGGCTGTGCAGGTCGCGCTTGGTCTGGCGGCTCATCTTTTCGCCGACCTTCTGGCCGAACAGCGTGATCGAACCGGACTCGGGCTTCTTGAGGTCCATGATCTCGAGCAGCGTGGTCGACTTGCCGGAGCCGGACTCGCCCACGAGCGCGACGGTCTCGCCCTCGCGCACGTCGAGCGTCACGTCGTCGACGGCCTTGACCACGCCGATCTTGCGGCGCAGGAATCCGCCGGAAGTCAGCGGGAACGTCTTCTTCAAATCCTTGACGTCGAGCACCACCGCACGGTCCTCGCGCGGCACGCCGTCGAACTTGGACTTGATGCCCTCGCCCACCTGGTACACGTCGCGGAACGTGAGGTTCTTCGCAACGATCTCGCCGGAACGGTAGCAGGCGGCCACCTGGCCGTCGCGGCCGACCACGGGCAGCAGATCCGGCTCGGCGGTGCGGCACTTGTCCTCGGCCATGGGGCAGCGCGGCGCGAACGGGCAGCCCTTGGGCAGGTTGACGAGGTTCGTCGGCGAACCCGGGATCGGCACGAGTCGGCTGGACTTGCTCTTGTCCGGGCGCGGCACGGCGCCCAGCAGGCCCATGGTGTACGGCATGACCGGACGGTAGAAGATGTCGTCGACCGAGCCCTTTTCGACCGGGCGGCCGGCGTACATGATGATGATCTCGTCGGCGATGCCGGCAATCACGCCCAGATCGTGCGTGATGAAGATCAGGGCCGCGCCCGTCTCCTGCTGCGCCTTCTTGAGCACGTCGAGCACCTGAGCCTGGATCGTCACGTCCAGTGCGGTGGTCGGCTCGTCGGCGATGATCACGTCGGGGTCGTTGGCGATGGCCATGGCGATGACCACGCGCTGGCGCATGCCGCCGGAGAACTGGTGCGGATACGACTTGAGGCGCTCCTCCGCGTTCGGGATGCCGACGAGGGTGAGCAGTTCGATGGAGCGCTTGCGAACGTCCTCGGCGCTCATCTTCGGGTTGTGGATGGTCAGGGCCTCGGCCATCTGCTCGCCGATGCTGAACACCGGGGTCAGGGCCGAGAGCGGGTCCTGGAAGACCATCGCGATGCCCTTGCCACGGATCTTGCTCATCTCGGCGTCGGTCTTGGTGAGCAGCTCCTCGCCGTGATAGGTGATGGAGCCCTCGACCTTGGCGTTGGAGTCCAGCAGGCCCATGATCGACATGGACGTGACGGACTTGCCGGAGCCAGACTCGCCGATGATGCCGAGCGTCTCGCCGCGGTGCAGCTGGAAGTTCATGCCGCGCACGGCGCGGACGGTGCCGGCCTCGGAGGCGAAGCTGACGCGCAGGTCCTTGACCTCGAGCACCGGGGCGCTCTTGTCGTTCGGATCGTACGTCGACTTGCTCGCGAGCGTTTCGCTCGCCGCCGGGACGGCCGGGGTCTGGGCGGCGTCGGCCGCGGGCTTGGTTTTGCGGAACATATTCATGGTGATTGTCTACCTCACTTGGCCTTACTTGGCCTTGCCGCCGGAGCGGGAGTACGGGTCGATGGCGTCGCGCAGGCCGTCGCCGATCAGCTGGACGGAGAAGGTGACCATGATCAGCACGATGGACGGGAAGATGAGCACCCACGGGGCGGTGAGCACCACGGACTGGCCGTCGTTGAGCAGCGTACCCAGCGAGGTGTCCGGGGCCTTGATGCCGAGGCCGAGGAAGCTCAGCGAGGTTTCGGAGCCGACCGCACCGACCACGCCGAGCACCGTGTTGATGATGAGCACGGAGCCGAGGTTCGGCACGAGGTGGCGCAGGATGATGCGGAACGAGCCGACGCCCATGAACTTGGCCGCGCGCACGTAGTCGAGCTCGCGCAGGCTCATGGTCAGCGTGCGCAGGACTCGCGCGTAGCCGATCCAGCCGAACGCGACGAGGCCGAAGATCAGCCACAGCCAGCCGCTCATGCCGGCCGAGGAACGCACGATCATGGCGATGAGCAGGAAGGACGGGACGACGAGCAGCATGTCGAGGATCCACATGCCGATGCGCTCGACCCAGCCCTGGAAGAAGGCGATGGAGGTGCCGATGATCGCGGCGAGGATGGTGGTGCCGATGGAGCTGATGATGCCGATGGCGAGCGAACGGCCGAGGCCGCGGACCACCATGGCGTACATGTCGGAGCCGCCGCCGGTGGTGCCGAACCAGTGCTCGGAATTCGGCGCGGTGCCCAGCGACAGGAAGTCGAGGTCCTCGTAGTGCCACTTGCCGAACTTGGAGCCGACGAGGGCGAAGATGACGAGCAGGATGAGCATGACGAGGCCCACCACCGCGGACGGGCGGCGGAAGAAGCGGCGCACGTACAGCGTCATGCGGCCGGTGCGCTTGAACTCGCCTTCGGCCTTGTTGTTGCCGTCGACCGCCTTGGCCTCCTCGTCGAGGACGGCGTCGGCCACAGCCGCGTCCTGCGGGTCGAGGTCGAGCTGGGCTTCCGCGGTTTCGGATTTCGCGTTGTTCGCGTTGTCAGTTGCCATGATCGTTGTTCCTTTCCGCGTCAGCTCAGGCGAATGCGCGGGTCGAGCCACGCCGCGAGGATGTCGGCGAGCAGGGCGCCGGTCAGCGTGCACACGCCGCCGAACGCGGCGATGCAGACCGAGCCGTTGATGTCGTTGCCGTTGATCGCGGTCACGAAGTAGCGGCCGAGGCCGTTGACGGCGAACACCGTTTCGGTGATGACCGCGCCGGTGAACACGCCGGTGATCGAGAACGCGATGTTCACGGTGGTCGGGATGAGGGAGGTGCGCAGCGCGTGCTTGCGGATGGCCTGGTTGAGCGTCAGGCCCTTGGCGCGGGCCGTGCGCACGTAGTCGGAGTTCATCGAGTCGAGCAGGTAGGTGCGCTGGGTCAGGTGGTAGCTCACGGTGCCCGGGATGGCCATGACGATCGTCGGCAGGATGATGTGCTGCAGGAAGTCGAGCAGCCACAGGAACGGGTTGGAGCCCTGATACGACGACAGGCCCGTCACGTAGAAGATACGCGTGCCGACGCCGTTGTTGATCGCGATGGCGATGAGCACGACGAACAGGCCGAGCACGGCCGGCGGGATGACGAGGAAGAAGGTCGCGATGATGTTCAGCGTGCGGTCCTGCCACTTGTACTGGCGGATGGCCGTGTACACGCCGATGCTCACGCCGGCGACGATGCCGATGATCGTGGCGAGCGTGACGAGCTCCACGGACGTCCAGATACGCGACGCGATGGCCGGGCCGACCGGCGACTGGTCAGGCGCCAGACCCCAGTCCCAACGCGTGAAAATGGCCTTCAGCCAGCGGAAATAGCGGACGAGAATCGGGGTCTGGTCGTTGATGTTGGCCAGATCCAGCGAATGGTTGATGGACGCAATCGGCGGATGCGGATGACGATCCATATAGTTTGAGCGCGGATCCATGAACGCGCTGGCGAGGAAGTACGTCATCGACACTGCCACAAACAGCATGACGACATAGTTCACAATGCGCTTGACGATGTACTTGAGCACCTTCACCTCCCGAAAATGACTATAGGAATAATACCCCGGTCACTATGTCCCCAAAGTCGAATCCAACATGTGAGACGACCCATTGACACATAGTCGGAACGGCGGTATTGGCTCAACCCCCGCAAACTAAGGCCACAGGAACAGTTTGTAAATTTTTGGTTTCATCTTGCTGTAAGGGGCCGACCTAGACTGGCTGAGGCGCTCATTTGGCGACCATAGGTATTGACAAGACAGACCAAATCGTATATGGAGGCATGACTTCATGACCAGCGACGCATCGGCGATCAAGCCGGAACTGCTGCGCGAATACAGCGAGTCATTCAACAAGGATCGAGCGAACCTCATCGCCGCGGACGCAGCCGTCTCGGCGGGCGTGCTCAAGGCCGCCACGGACTACCGCGGCGTGCGCGAACTGCCGCGCGACTTCTCGGTCGAACTCAAGCAGGGATCCATCACCAACCAGGAGCACTCCGGCCGCTGCTGGATGTTCGCGTCGCTCAACACGCTGCGCTATGAACTCATGCACCGCTGGAACCTCGAGGACTTCGAGTTCTCCGAGACCTACCTGTTCTTCTGGGACGCGATGGAGAAGTCCAACACGTACCTCGAGAACGTGCTCGCCACGCTCGACGAGCCGACCGACAGCCGCACCTTCGACGCCGTGAACGCCGGCCCGTCCGACGACGGCGGCTGGTGGCAGATGTTCGCCGCGCTCGTCAACAAGTACGGCCTGGTGCCCAAGAGCGCATACCCGGAGTCCGCGAACTCGCGCAACTCCTCCGACTTCAAGCAGTACCTCAACTCCAAGCTGCGCGAGTTCGCGCGCGACCTGCGCCGCCGCCACGCCGCCGGCGAGGGCCTCGACGCACTGCGCACCGCCAAGGACGAGCAGATGTCCGTCGTCTACCGCTTCTGCGCGATCGCGCTCGGCGAGCCGCCGGCCAAGTTCGACTGGGCCGCGTACACCAAGGACGACAAGGACGGCAAGGACTGCTGCAAGTCCGACGGCAAGTGCGGCAAGCAGGACGGCTGCAAGTGCGGCGACGAATGCAAGTGCGAGGCCGACGGCAAGTCGTGCACGTGCGGCGAGAAGTCCGACGACAAGAAGCACTCCGGCATCGACGACCGTCCGGTCATCCGCGAAACCGGCATCACGCCGCTCGAGTTCTACAAGAAGTACGTTCCGGTCGACGTCAACGACTTCGCGTCGCTGTGCAACTCGCCGATGGCCGCCACGCCGTTCGGCAAGCGCTACGTCATCAAATTCAGCGCGAACGTCGCGGAAGCCGGCGACATGGAATTCGTCAACGTGCCGCTCGACGTGTTCAAGAAGGCCGCGATCGACCAGCTCACCGCCGGCCACCCGATCTGGTTTGCCTGCGACTGCACGCAGTTCGCGCTGCGCCACGACGGCTTCTTCGACCAGTCCGTCGTGCGCGTCGACCAGCTGTTCGGCACCGAGTTCACGCTCGACAAGGCCGACGGCCTCGAATACTCCGACAGCCCGAGCAACCACGCCATGACCTTCACCGGCGTGAACATCGAGGACGGCAAGCCGAACCGCTGGAAGGTCGAGAACAGCTGGGGCAAGGACAACGGCAAGGACGGCTACTATGTCATGTCCGACGCGTGGTTTGACCGCTTCGTCACCGAGATCATCATCCGCAAGGAATACCTCGACGACGCCACGCGCGAGCTGCTGACCGCCGAACCGGTCGTGCTCGAACCCTGGCAGCCGCTCACTAAGCGCTGCATCTGATCCCGACTCCCATTGGAGACAACGCAGCAAGGCCCCATTGCCACAACAGGCAATGGGGCCTTATGTATGTATGCGCGCAGCCGCAGGAGAGAAACGGCCGAAGCCGCACGGCCGTGCGCAAGTTTTAATCGGCTCCTAATCAGCCGATGTGGCGCTCGAAGCGCTTGAAGCCGAGGATGTCGTCGATCTGCTTGAGCGCGTCGGCCGGGATCTCCACACCGGAGGCGGCGATGTTCGACTCGAGCTGGCTCGGCTTGCTCGCGCCGACGATCACCGAGCTGATCACCGGCAGACGCAGGATCCACGCCAGCGCCAGCACCGGCATCTTCACGCCGAGCTCGTCGGCGATCTTGCTCAGCCGCTCGACCTTGTCGAGGTTCTCGTCGGTGAGCAGGTTGTTGATCTGGTGATCGGACTGCCACGTCGCACGCGAGCCGGCCGGCAGCGGCTGGCCCTTGCGGTACTTGCCGGTCAGCAGGCCCTGCGCGAGCGGCGAGAACGGCGTGATGCCGATGCCGTAGCGCTCGCACGTCTCGACGATCTCATGCTCGATGTAACGGTCGACCATGTTGTACTGCGGCTGGACCACGGTCAGCGGATGCAGGCCGCGCTCGGAGATGATGCGCTCGGCGCGCTCGAGACGCGCGGCGCTCCACTCCTCGGACACGCCGTAGTACAGGATCTTGCCCTGGTCGACAAGGTCGCTGAGCGCCTGCAGCGTCTCCTCGAGCGGCGTGGTCGTGTCGAAACGGTGGCAGTAGTACAGGTCGATGTAGTCGGTGCCGAGGTTCTTCAGGCTACGCTCGCAGTTGTTGAAGATGTGCTTGCGGCTGAGGCCACGGCCGTTGACGCTCTTGCCGGTGCCGAAGAAGACCTTGCTGGAGATGACCACGTCCTCGCGGTCGTGCTTGGCGATGAAGCGGCCGAGGAAACGCTCGGCGTCGCCGCCCGAGTACGCGTCCGCGCAGTCGTAGAAGTTGACGCCCGCGTCGAACGCCGCATCGGCGATGGCCATCGCGTTGTCGACGGCGGCGGTGTCCTCGAGGCGAGTCATCCAGCTGCCGAGGGCGATCTCGCTGACCTTGATGCCGGCCTTGCCTACGTTGCGATACTTCATGGTGTTGCTCCGTTTCCGGTGTTGCCCGTTATTCGTTGTATCCTCGCGCCGCATCGTTCGCGGCGCCGTTCTTGAATCGTGTCGTAACACACTGTAGAGGTTCAACCCCACTTGAACGCAACCCGGCGACACGCCGAACGCAAAAGCCCCCGCCGGATGGATTCCCTGCAAATCCGGCGGGGGCAGTCTTTGTGCGGAAGCGATCGCGCGCGGAAACGACCCGCGCGACGCGCCTCGGTCCTAGCGGCGGGTCATCTCCTCCTCGATCTCCTCGAGCGACTTGCCCTTGGTCTCGGGCACGAAGCGCATCACGAACGGAATCGACAGCAGCGAGAACACGCCGAAGATCGCGAACGGGCCGCCCACATTGTTGCCGAACGCGGCGAGCAGCATCAGGAAGAACTGGGAGACGATGAAGTTGCCCAGCCAGTTCGCGGCCGAACCGAACGACGAGCCGATGCCGCGCACGGACAGCGGGAAGATCTCGCCGATGAGCACCCACGCGATCGGACCCCACGAAATCGCGAAGCCGAGGATGTAGAACGCGATCAGGATCATCGTCGGCACGGCGAGCACAGCCACGTCGCCCACGAAGTTCATCACGGCGAGGATCGCGAGCGCGACGGTCATGACGACGGAGCCGAAGATCAGCATCTTCTTGCGCGGGAACTTGTCCATGATCATCGTCGCGACGATCGTGGAGACGAAGTTGACCACACCGATGCCGACCGACACCCAGATCGCGTCGCCTTCGGGGAAGCCGAAGCCCTTGATGAACACCTGCGGCAAGAAGTAGATAACCGAGTTGATGCCGACCAGCTGCTGGAAGAGCATGATGCCGACGGCCGCGACGAGCGCCGGCTTGGCGATGCGGAACAGTTCGCGCACGCCGCCCTTGGTGTCCTGCGCGGCGACTTCCTTGATCTCGTCGAGTTCGAGCTGCACCTGTGCCTGGTCAACATCCTTGCGGATGAGCGTGAGCACCTTGAACGCGTTGCGCTCGTCGCCCTTGTTCACCAGGTAGCGCGGGGATTCGGGCAGCAGCAGGCCGCCGATGAGCAGCAGCGCGGCCGGCACGAGCGCCGAGCCGAGCATCCAGCGCCAGTCGCGGACCCCAAGCAGGTTGTGGTTCAGGAAGCCGAGGTTGGAGGCGTACGCAAGCAGGATGCCGAACGTGATCATGAGCTGGAACAGCGTGGACAGCGATCCGCGGCGCTCCTTCGGCGCGAGTTCGGCGAGGTAGGCCGGGGTGAGCGCGGACGCTGCGCCGACCGCAAGGCCGAGGATGATGCGCGCGGCGACCATCATCAGGAAGCCGGTGGACGTGGCGCACATGCCCGAGCCGATCAGGAAGAGGATCGCGGAGACGATGAGCAGCTTCTTGCGACCGAAGCGGTCGGACAGCGCGCCGATCGACAGCGCACCCGCGCACGAGCCGATGAGTACGGACGACGTGATGAAGCCGGTCTGTGAGACAGTCAGGCCGAAGTCGGCCTCGATGAGCGGCGACGCGCCGGAGATGATGCCGGTGTCGAAGCCGAACAGCATGCCGCCGAGCGCGCCGAACGTGAAGATGAACGCGCTGTTCATCGGGAATCGCGTGGAGAACGCGCGCGATTCCGCCTGTTCGATCGCCGTCGCAGCCGCGTTCGCGCCTTCCGCCACGGTGTCGATCGTGTCCTTGAATTCGGTTGATTCGGTTGATGCCGATGATGCAGTCGTCGTTGCCATGTCCCGTCCTTCCGTCGTCTTTGATTTCGGCCGAAACGAAAAAAGACCTGAGACAACGCAGTGCGCATCATCGTCGCCGATGATGAGCTGCGCCGTCTCAGGTCTTGCCTCGTTCGGAGTAACAACCCTGTTCACTGCGTTTATGTTTGGTGCTTAACAGCATAAGGCCAGTCGGCCCGCGACACTCCGGGGAACAGAAAAATTTTGCAATCGATTACCCGCGGAATACCAACGTTTCTCAAGCATCACTTACGTCAATCGTTTGCCTTGCTTGCCGCACTGTTATAGGGGAACGGCGGCACCGGCGCAAGAGCACGCGCACACAAAAAGAAACCCGGCGGGAGAGAAAACCGCCGGGTGAGAGAGAAGAGAGAAGAAGGGTTTCAGTTATGGGGTCCTACCCGAACCTCGCCACCGGCCGTAACCGTTGACATGAACTATATAACCGCCGGTTTCTGTGAGGAACGATGCGCGTTCCTCACAAAATCCTGAGAACTCTGTGACGGGTTTGTGGGCTCTTCGCATTTTGGCATGTAAGGGCTGTTGGCTGATGATGCGTGGCTTAGTGTGTGCATGAACGGTACATGCATGCGGCTTATGACCGTGCTCAATGACCCGTCTATGCCCACGCTTCCGTATATGAACCGGATATGCCCACGATTATCAGACCAAATGATCCGCTTCCACCCACACCCGACACGGGTTCGGTCTCCGAACCGGTTTTCGGTGCGGATAATGATCCGCTTATGCCCACACCCGATATTGAATGAAACTGATTCACTGTGTCCGTCGGACGTGGTGTGGGCGGGCACGGTACATTTGTGCGATCGTGTGCACCAACCGTGTGCAATGCGGCGAGGGGCATCCGCAACTCGCGGATGCCCCTCGCAACGCCGGTATGGCGCCTGTCGGACTGCCTACTTGTTGAGCTCGGCCTTGGCGGCGGCGAGGCGCTTGGCCTCAGCCTCCTTGCGGGCGGCCAGCTCGGCGTCGAAGCGGGCAAGCTCTTCGGCCACGGCCTCCTGCGGGATCTTCGCGAAGATCGGCGAAGGCTTGGCCACCGGGGCGCCGACCACGATCTCCTCGCGCTGCCACGGGTGCACGGTTTCGCCCAGCTTGTAATCGCCGGTGATGATCGGGTATTCGAAGCCCGGCTTGTCGAGATCCTCGACCTCCTCGATGCGCGGCAGCGGCGAGAACGTGCCAGTGCCGCCGAGCGCCTCCCACACCTTCTGCGCAGAGTGCGGCAGGAACGGCGCAAGCAGGTGGTTCGCGTCGGACACGGCCTGCGCGGCCACGTGCAGCACGGTGCCGAGGCGCGCCGGATTGTCCTTGATCTTCCACGGTTCGGTGGCGGAGATGTACTTGTTGATGTCGCCGACGACCTTCATGGCCTCGTTCAGCGCGCCCTTCTGGCGATGATGCTCGATCAGGCCGCCGACGGTAGCGAACGCGGCGTTCGTCTCGTCGAGCAGCGCACGGTCCTCGTCGGTCAGGGACGCCTCGTCGATCGCCGGGATCTCGCCGAAGTTCTTGTTGATAAGGTTCGCGACACGGTTGACCAGATTGCCCCACGAGGAAGCGAGCTCCTCGTTGTTGTGGCGCACGAACTCGGCCCACGTGAAGTCGGAGTCGGAGGATTCCGGACCGGCCACGGAAATGTAGTAGCGCACCGCATCCACGGGGTAGCGGGCGAGGATGTCCTTGACGTAGATGACGATGCCGCGCGAGGAGGAGAACTTCTTGCCCTCCATCGTCATAAACTCGGAGGCCACGACCTGTTCGGGCATGTTGAGCGGGCCGTACTCGCCGGTCTCGCCGCCCTTGGAGCCCTGGCCGTTGTACGCGAGCATTTCGGACGGCCAAATCTGGGAATGGAACGTGATGTTGTCCTTACCCATGAAGTAGTAGGCCGGGGACGCCGGGTCGTTCCACCACGCGCGCCACGCCTCCGGGTCGCCCTTGCGGCGAGCCCATTCGATCGACGCCGACAGGTAGCCGATCACCGCGTCGAACCACACGTACAGCTTCTTGTTCGGGTTGTCGATCCAGCCGGCGACCGGAACCGGGATGCCCCAGTCGATGTCGCGCGTGATCGCGCGCGGCTTGACCTCCTTGAACAGGCCGATCGAGAAGTTGATGACGTTCGTCCTCCAGCCGGTGCGGGTCTTGAGCCACGCGAGGTTCGCGTCGGCGAGCGCCGGCAGGTCGAGGAAGTAGTGTTCGGTCTCCTCGAAGCGCGGGGTTTCGCCGTTGATCTTGGAGACGGGGTTGATGAGCTCGTCCGGATCGAGCTCATTGCCGCAGGCGTCGCACTGGTCGCCGCGCGCGCCGTCGGCGTGGCAGATCGGGCACTCGCCCTCGATGTAGCGGTCGGGCAGGGTGCGGCCGGTGGACGGCGAGATCGCGACCTTCTGCGTGCCCTTGTAGATGTAGCCGTTCTTGAGGCACTGCTTGAACAGCTCCTGCACCACGTGCTCATGGTTGCCGGTGGTGGTGCGGGTGAACAGGTCGTAGCTCAGGCCGAGGTCGCACAGGTCCTTGGCGATGACGCGGTTGTAGCGGTTGGCCAGCTCCTGCGCGGTCAGGCCTTCCTTTTCGGCTTCGACGAGGATCGGGGTGCCGTGCTCGTCGGTGCCGGACACCATCAGGACGTCGTTGCCCTTCATGCGCTCGTAGCGCGCGTAGACGTCGGACGGCACACCGAAGCCGGCGACGTGGCCGATATGACGGGGGCCGTTCGCGTACGGCCATGCAACATTCACCAGAATATGACTCATAGTCCCCGATTATCAGGCTCAGCGGGGACAGGGCCGGCCGTTCCGCCGGGCACGTCGTCGGCCGTCCTGTCGCGCGGACGCGGACGTCGTCGCGGCATACACGACGCATGTCGGCGGACGATCGACGACGGGCGGCAGATCGTCGCACGTCGTATCGTCCGCGCATCGTCGACTATCGCGGCGACCGTCGCGGCTACCGTCGCGACGAACTGCGTCGCGACCGCCTCGACACGCCCGGACCGACCGGCTCCGTCACGTCGCGACAGTCGCGGCATACACGATCCAATACCGTCGCACAGCCCCGGCAAACCGCGGAATCGCAACGAACGCGCGACTTTTCCACCGAATCGTCCACAGCGCGCGGCCCATCGCCGAAATTTATCCACATATCCACATTTTCGGCCGTCGCGCCGGTACGACCGTGATCGTGCCGATAGCGTCGGCATCATGAACGCATTCCACGAACGCAACGAACTCAACGAACGCAACGAACTCAACGAACGCAACGGGCGCGACGAACGCGCCAAGCGCGCCGCAGACAACCTGTCCGCGGCGCTGCCGCTGTCGATGCTGCCGCAGGACAAGCCGCCGACCGTCAAACCGCTGCTCGGCAGCAAGGAGCTGCCCGGGCCGCTCAGCCTGACGGCGCTGTCCGACTACGGCATGATGACGCGGCTGGACGACACGAACGGCTACCAGATGGACCATGCCGGCACGCTGTTCGGCCGCGCGTCGATCGCGGCCCGCATCGCGCCACGCAATACGACGATCTGCGCGCTCACCGCCGCATGGGTGTGGGTCGGCGGACGCTTTCCGGACACCGTGGACGTCATTTCGAAATCGCATTACCGGGCGACCGTGCACAATCGCCGCATCCGCGTGTTCAACCGGAGAAGCCCGCAGGAGCATGTCATGCGCGTCGGTGACGCGCGCGTCACCACGCCGACGCGCACGGTCTGCGATCTCGTGCTGCTGCCGGAATACCAGGAATACCAAGGCGGCGGCGAGACGGTGGATCAGCTGGTCATCGATCTGATGCTGGAATATCGCGTCAGCGCGCAGGACTGCCTGCACATCCTCGAGCACAATCCGTTCTGGCCGCACGCCACGTTCGGCCGCGCGCTGTTCGCCTCGTGGAACCGCACATGACCGGTCGTCCACGTCATAGGCATCGGCCCGCGGCCGCGTCCGAAGTCGCGCAGCGACTGCCGCAACGGGCCGCCACGGCAAACGCGAGAAGTGCGGGACGGCATGCGGCCGGCCAGTCGAGGCAATCGCTCATCGTCGAACCGCCCGCCCCGCCGATCGCGCTCACGCCGCTGCTCGCCTGCGATCCGGCGACCGATCCGGACATCCTGTGGCATATCGCGCGCGAGGCTCCCGAACTACGGCGCTGGCTCGTCGCCAACCCGAACGCCGACGCCGCGCTGCTCGAATACGTCGCGCAGACCGGCGGTCCGGGCGTCAACGCCGCGCTCACCGTGCTGCTGGACGGGTGACTACGAGAACAGGCCGCGCAGCGCGTCCCACAGGGTCTTCTTCTTCAGCAGATCCATGCCCTCGCGGTCCGACTTGACCGAGGCGATGTCGTACGAATACGCCTTGCCGGAACTCGGCTTGCCCACCAGATCGCCGTATTCGAGCAGCTGCGTACGCGGCCGGTGCGGATGCCGGATGTCGAATTCGAACAGCCGGGCCGCGCGCTTCCCCGCCGCCGGACCGTACGAGCCGAACCCGCAGGTCGGCGTGGCGACCAACATCAGCCCGTCCACCGTGCCGACGAACCCGTTGCGGTGATCGTGCCCGGCGGCCACGCCGAAGTAGCCGCCCGAATCGACGAGCATCACGAACTCGCCGCTGTCGTAGTCCGGGCAGCTGATCCCCTCCCCTAGGTAGCTGCCGGGCTGCGTTTTCGTTTCGTCAAGCACGTAATAGTGCGATTCCCACGCACGGTAGCCCTGGATCGCGCCGGCCGCGTTCGCTTCGACCGGCTTGAGCAGATCGTAGTACTGCGGCAGCGGCATGTGCTGGAACACCAGCGATTTCGCGCCGATATGCGACGGCAGTCGTCGCAGGAAGCCGAGCGTGCGCGACGACGGCTTGCCGTAGCCGCCTTCGGCCGAATAGTCGCCGGAGTTCGCGACGACAAGGCCGAGCACCGTGCGCGTGCGTTCCGCGTCCATGACCGGCAGCGCGAACGTGCCGGTTTCGCCGGGATAGACGAGCTGGTCGGCGAGTCCGGACTGCGGTACCGTGCGCGGATTTCGTTCGGACGAGTCGTCCGTTTCGCTCGTTTCGTCCGTTTCCGGCGGCGGGTTCAGACAGCCGGGGAACTCGCGGTAGATCGCATCGAGTTCGTCGACGTCGAGTCCGCACTGGAAGTCGTGGTTGCCGTACGTGACGGCGAACGGCACGCCGCGCCTGACGAGCGGGTCGACGAACGTGGAGATCATGCCGCGCACCAGTTCGCGCGTGCGGTCAAGATTGCCCGGTTTGACCGGGGTCCAGTGACGTTTGCGGAACGTGTCGGCGAAGGCCGGATCGTAGCCGGCGATCTGATTGCCGGTGAAGACGACGAGGTCGGGACGGGCCGCGTCCACGGCGGCCTCGATGAGTGCGATGGTGTCCTTGCTGACTTTCGGACCGTCCTGGATGTCCGCGAGCTGCAGGACGCGGAATTTGCCGGAATTATGGAATTGCAGGCGTCCCAGTCGCGCCGAGACCGATACGGGCCGCCCTTCGCCGCGCGGCCGCTCGTCGTTCTGATTCAGTTCCGTCATGACCTCAAGCGTAGCCCACGTCACTTAGCGTGTCGTGCCTTCACATGCGGCTGCATGCGGATACATGCGGCTGCGAAAAACAAAAAAACCCTCGCACGAGGCGAGGGTTTTATTGGCTGGGATGCCTGGACTCGAACCAAGAATGGCTGAACCAGAATCAGCTGTGTTGCCAATTACACCACATCCCAATTTGGCTGGCGTACCGACTCCGAAGAGCCAGTCGTCGTACCCCCAACCGGATTTGAACCGGTGTTGGCGCCGTGAGAGGGCGTAGTCCTAGACCGCTAGACGATGGGGGCTTGAGTTATCCGCTGTGCGGCGAACCGCGCAACGAGTGATAAATATACGCGAGGGTCCGTCTTTACGCAACTTACGGCGTGTCGCGCTATTTTCCAACGGTTTCGTGGCGGTTTTCTCTCACTGACGATGTCTCAGTGAGAGAAAACCGCCACTGGGACTTTGAGCGTATGACCGCACACGCATGGATCACAGATGATCGAACCGGCCGCCCGGCCGGTGGTGTCTCAGCTCACCGGCTCCTTATAGGTCGGAATACGAAAAGACCTCGGGCGCGTTGCCCGAGGTCCCTAGAAGAAGTACCCCCAACCGGATTTGAACCGGTGTTGGCGCCGTGAGAGGGCGTAGTCCTAGACCGCTAGACGATGGGGGCTTGAGTTATCCGCTGTGCGGCGAACCGCGCAACGAGTGATAAATATACGGGAACGACTCGTCAACGTCAACCACGGCGTGTCACATGGTGATTCCTCGGTTGACAAATCTATTTTTCATGTTTTGACGTGGATGCCGGTTTGCTATTGAAATCACGCTCCGCGCGATGCTGTTTGTTGGCGGCCTGCGGCCGCGGAGCTCCCCCAGTCACGCTTCGCGTGACAGCCCCCTCAGTGAGGGGGCCGAGGCTCCGCCAGCATCACGAGGCGCCATCGGAAGACGCACATGGCGACGGAGATGCTGCAGGCAATGAAAAAGGCGTCCGACCCGGTAAGGATCGGACGCCCGTAATCCCCGCGCAGTGCGCAGGAGAGATCAGTGGTTATGCACCGTCGGTCACAGGTGCTCACGCAGACCGCGCAGGCGGGCGACCGAGATGGCCTTGCCGACGATCTCCATCGACTCGAACAGCGGCGGCGAGACGCGGCGGCCGGACATGGCCACGCGCACCGGGCCAAACGCGAGGCGCGGCTTGTAACCGCCGTCCTCCACAAGCGCCTTGTTCAGCGTCTCGTGCAGGTTGTCGGTCTTCCAATCGCCCTCGGAGACGCCCTCAAGCGCCGCGATGGCCAGATCGAGCACCGCACCAGCGGAATCCTTGAGCGTCTTCTTCGCGTCGTCCTCCGGCTCGAGGTACTCCTCGGTCGACAGCAGCGAGCCGACCATGCCAGCGACCTCGCCGAGCAGACGCACGCGCGGCTGCACGAGCGGCGCGGCGGCGGTCAGGATCTCCTGCTCGCGCGCGGTCAGCTCGTCCCACGACGAAGCCGACACGACGCCGTCGCGGTGCAGATACGGCACGGAACGACGCAGGAAATCATCGGCGTCAAGCATGCGGATGTGCTCGGCGTTGATCGAGATCGCCTTGTCGAGATCGAAGCGGGCCGGGTTGGCCTTCACGTCGCGCACGTCGAACTTGGAGATCATCTCGTCCATCGAGAACACGTCGCGGTCCGGCGCGATCGACCAGCCGAGCAGGGCGAGGTAGTTGAGCAGGCCCTCGCGGATGAAGCCGGCGTCGCGGTGGTTGAACAGGTTGGATTCCGGGTCGCGCTTGGAAAGCTTCTTGTTGCCCTGGCCCATCACGTACGGCATGTGGCCGAACAGCGGGGTGGTCTTGGCGATGCCGAGCTCCTCGAGGTAGCGGTAGAGCACGATCTGGCGCGGGGTGGAGCTGAGCAGATCCTCGCCGCGCAGCACGACGTTGATCTCCATCATCGCGTCGTCGACCGGGTTGGTGAGCGTGTACAGCGCGTCGCCGTTCGGGCGCACGATCACGTAGTCCGGCACGGAGCCGGCCTTGAACTCGATGCGGCCGCGGATCAGATCGTCGAACGCGATGTCCTCGTCGGGCATGCGGATGCGCAGCGCGGGCTTGCGGCCTTCGGCACGGAACGCGGCCTTCTGCTCCTCGGTGAGGTCGCGGTCGTAGCCGTCGTAGCCGAATTCGGCCGGGCGGCCGGCGGCGAGGTTGCGTTCCTTGATCTCCTCCGGCGTGGAGTAGGACTCGTACGCGTAGCCGGCGGCGAGCAGCTTGGCGGCGACGTCCTTGTAGATGTCGGTGCGCTCGGACTGGCGGTACGGGCCGTGCGGGCCGCCGACGTCGATGCCCTCGTCCCAGTCGATGCCGAGCCAGCGCAGCGCGTCGAGGATCTGGTTGTAGCTTTCCTCGGAGTCGCGGGCCGCGTCGGTGTCCTCGATGCGGAAGATCAGCTTGCCGCCGGTGGCGCGGGCCTCGGCCCAGTTGAACAGGGCGGTGCGCACCATGCCGACGTGCGGGGTGCCGGTCGGCGACGGGCAGAAGCGCACGCGCACGTCCTTCGGCAGTTCGGGCTTGATGTCCTTCGGGTTTTCGGTGATTGCGGAAGTGTTGTCAGCTTCAGTCATAATCCCTTATTCTGCCGCGCAAGCGGGACGTGCCCGGGACGGGGCCGGACGCGGCCGGGACATGACCGACGCATGCCCGCAATCCACGATCAGCGCTTGTTGCGGGCCTGATCGCGGGCGGCCTTGCGCGCCTCGGCGCGACGCTGGTCCTCGGCCTTGCGTTCGGCGCGGCGACGCTGACGATCCTCGAGCGGCTCGATCACATGCACGTCCATGCCGGGCAGGCGGGCGTACGAATACGCGACCATCATCGCGATGAACGCGGGCACGGACACGCCGAACGCGGCGGCCAGGCCCGGCCACGTGTAGTACGCCCAGACCATCACCAGGAACAGGACGACGGTCATCAGGCTGTTGAGCGGGCGAGCGACGACCATCTGCAGCGACGCCTTGACGATCCAGATCGGCTTCTCGTCGAAGTTGGAGCGCAGCACCCACGAGACCATCACGAACAGGCCGTAGAAGATGTTGAGCACGAGCAGCGCGCCGGACAGGCCGTAGCCGATCGGTCCGAAATCGTTCCAGTTGGTCAGGTAGTACTCCCAGATCAGCAGCGCCCACAGCGCGAACTGCGGATAGCCGAACAGGTTCGCGCTTTTGAGTTCGGCCTTCCACGCGCGGTGGAAGACGGTCCACGTCTGCTTGATCGTCCACGAACGGTCGGCCACGTCGAGCAGCCAGGTGCGGTACGTGGTGTGCAGCGCGGCGATCGACGGGAAGAAGCCGACCACGACGAGTCCCATCACCGTGTGCACGATGAACGCGATATGCGCCACGACCACCATCATGATGATGCGGCAAATGTATTCATATCCGACCGCGAAACGGTTCATTCCGACGATTCCTTTCAGGGAGGGGCTGCGCGAGGGACGCGCTCGTTACGACCACGATTGTCTGATCACATCCTATTACAACGTTAGACGCGAAGCTGGGCGCGGGCTGGATGCGGAACGTCCGATGCCCCGGACGGCGTTATATGCGACGCACGGCCTGCACAGGCGACGAAAAAGCCCCGCGTCGGTTGGGACGCGGGGCTGGGTTCCCGGCCGTGGAACGGCTGGCTGGCGGCGCGGCACCGCCTGAAGGCACGCAAGGCGGGTGCGTCGCGGCACGCCGCGCGGCCGGGAGGGGATGAACGGATGGCCGCGGCGCAAGGAGGGGATGAACGGATGGCCGCGGCGCAAGGAGGAGAGGAAAGGAACCGCGCCGCGGCAGGTATTCGCTCAGGCCTGCAACTATGGACTCGCGCGATGCGCGAGACTCAATCCGACCTTCGCTCGACTACCGTCTCGCTCAGGCTGAGCCTACGGACAGTCCACCGGACTGTCCGTTTAACGGCTCAGCCCTTGACCGCACCGATCATGACGCCCTTGGTGAAGTACTTCTGGAGGAACGGGTAGATGACCAGAAGCGGCAGGGTGGAGACGATGATGATGCCGTACTTGATCGAGTCGGCGAGCTGCTGGCGTTCGATCATGGACTGGCCGTTGCTCGAGCCGCCGCCGGACGTGGTGATCTGGTTGGCGAGCAGGATGTTCTGCAGGATGACCTGCAGCGGCTGCTTGTTCTGATCGCGGATGTAGATAAGGCCGGTGAAGTAGTCGTTCCAGTGGCCCACGAAGTAGTACAGCGCGATCACGCCGATGATGGCGGAGCTCAGCGGCAGCACGATCTTCATGAAGTAGCGGAAGTAGCCGAGGCCGTCGATCTGGGCCGCGTCGTGCAGTTCCTCCGGAATCGACGATTCGAAGAAGGAGCGCACGATGATCACGTTGTACACGCTCACCGCGCCCGGCAGGATGAAGACCCACATGGTGTTCAGGATGCCGAGGTCCTTGAAGAGCAGGTAGCCCGGGATCAGGCCGCCGGAGAAGAACATCGTGAAGGTGAACAGGAACAGGATGATGCGGCGCGGCTTGAACTCGGCGCGGGACATCGCGAAGCCGACGGGCAGCGTGACGATCATGTTGACCAGCGTGCCGACGACCGAGTACAGGATGGTGTTGCGGTAGCCGATCCAGATGCGCGGCTCCTGCATGACCTTGACGTAGCCGCTGAAGTTGATGCCCTTCGGCAGCAGCGTCACCTCGCCCTGCGAGACGAGGCCGGCGTTCGAGAAGCTGGCGATGACGATGAACCACAGCGGGTAGATCGTGATGAACACGACGGCGATCAGAATGGCCGCGATGAGGATGTCGACGACCCAGTCGACCGGCTGCTTGTGCTGGCGGACCTTGGGGTTCCACGGAATGTCGGCGCTCGATGCCTTGGGCGCGATCGTGGGGGCGGATGCACTCATGATGATGATCCTTTCTTGCCTGATGTGACGATTCGTTGGCCCTGCATCAGAAGATGCTGGTGTTGGACGCGCGCTTGGCGATCGCGTTCGCGGCGATCAGGAACGCGAAGTTGATCACCGTGTTGAACAGGCCGATGGCGGTGGAGTAGCTGTACTGGTTCGAGACGAGGCCCATCTTGTACACGAAGGTCGAAAGCACCTCGGAACCGGACAGGTTCAGCGAGTTCTGCATCAGGTAGACCTTCTCGAAGCCGACGCCGAGCACGCCGCCCATGTTCAGGATGAGCAGGATGCCGCAGGTGGGCAGGATGGCCGGGATGTCGACGTAGCGGATGAGCTGGAGTCGGCCGGCGCCGTCCATCTTCGCGGCCTCGTACAGGGAGGTGTCCACGCCGGCGAGCGCGGCGAGGTAGATGATGGAGTTCCAGCCGCAGTGCTGCCAGACCTCGGTGATCCAGTAGATCGGGGCGAATGCGTCCGGGTTGCCGAGGATGTTGGTCGGGCCGAGGAAGCGTCCGATCATGCCGGAGTTCGGCGCGAGGAAGATGTTGATCATCGAGACGATGACGACGGTGGAGATGAAGTGCGGCATGTACGTGACCGTCTGCACGAACGACTTGGTCTTCTTGCCGCCGATCTGGTTGATGAGCAGCGCGAGGATGATCGGCGCGATGAAGCCGAGCACGAGCGTTCCGAGGGAGACGCGGACGGTGTTGATGATCAGGCTGGAGAACTGCGGGGATTCGAAGAACTTGGTGAAGTACTTGAAGCCGACCCACTTGCCGCCGGTCAGGCCCTTGCCGGGGACGAACTCGCGGAACGCGAGCTGGATGCCGTACATCGGCACGTAGGCGAAGAGGACGACGAAGAAGATTGCGGGGATCGACATGGCCCACAGCTGCCAGTAGCGGCTCATGTGGGTTGCGATGCGGGTGGGTAGCGGACGGTGCCGTGCGATGTAGTCGTTGTCAGGAATGTCGACGCCGGCCTTGTTCGGCGCGGGCGTGGCGGCTTCGGCGCGATGCGTGCCTTTGATTGCGGAAGCCATGGCCATCCTTTCACAGATTGCGGATAGGGGAAAACGAGGTGTGAAGCGAAGTGTATGGAACAGGCAAGGCCCGCCCCTTCCGGGGCCGGGCGTGAGCCGGGCGGCGGGGCGGGCCTTGCGTGGGTTGTTGGGTGCGGCTGGCGCTGCGGTCAGGCTCCGGGCTTACTTGGACGCCGCGATGGTGTCGTCGTAGGCCTTCTGCCAGAGCTTGATGTTGTCCTCGATGCCGCTCTTCTTGAGGGTGTCGACGTAGGTGTTCCACGAGGCGTCGTCAAGGCCGCCGTCCTGGATCCAGGTGGAGATGAGCGGCAGGGCGTAGTTCCAGATGGTCGAGTTGTTGTTCGACACGGTGGTGTTGTCCTCGGCGCTCAGGCGGGTGTACATCGGGATCAGGTCCTTCTCGCCGATGTGCGACTGCTGGGTCTTGTAGACGGTGCCGTCCTTCTCGGCGAGGACCTTGTCCTGGTCGCCGGTGACGCTCATGTCGTCGCGCACCCAGGTCAGGCCGCGGTCGGCTAGGCCGAAGGTGGACAGGTCGTCCTGGAACTTGATGACGTTGTAGACGCCGTCGCCCTTGTTCTCGATGTACTTGCCAAGGTCGCCGTAGTAGGACTCCATGGAGATGTCCGGATCGAGGAACTCGTTGATGATCTTGAGCGCGGCGGTCTTGTGCGCGTCGTCGAGGCCGGCCTTGACGGCGGCGCCGTTGTAGATGTCCTGGAACTCCGGCTCCCACGTGGTCTGGTCGTAGGAGACGCCCGGCGCGGCCGGGACCTCGATGGACTCGTACTCATCGGACAGGTCGCCGAAGTTGCCGGTGTTCCAGCCGAAGATCAGGCCGACCTTGGCGGTCTTGCCGTCGGAGGAGATGTCGGCGGTGTTCAGCGAGGCGTCGCGGGTGAGCACGTCGGCGGGCATGAGGCCGGCCTTGATCAGGGAGTGGTAGTACTCGATGACCTTGCGGAAGTTGTCGGAGAGCATCCAGTTGCCGACCTTGCCGTCCTTGACGTAGATGCCCTGGGAGCCGGCGGAGGTGATGACCTGGGTGTTCTGGCCGGTGCCGTTGAGCAGCAGGAACGGGCTCCACCAGCCGAAGCCCGCGGTGCCGAGCTGGTTGATGAGCATCGGGACCTCGTCGGCCTTGCCGTTGCCGTTCGGATCGTCGTTCTTGAACGCGGTGAGGACCTTGGTCAGGTCGTCCCAGGTCTTCGGAACCTGCAGGCCGAGCTTGTCGAGCCAGGTCTTGTTGATCATCAGGTTCTGGCCGCTGGACCACTTGGCGCCGGAGGCGTTGCCGTAGTCGGACGGGACCTGCCAGACGTGGCCCTCAAGGTCGGAGCCGAACATCTTGGCCTCCGGGACGGCCTTGAAGTAGGCCTGAACGTTCGGCATCTGGTCGAGGTCGTCGCTCAGGTCCTCCCAGTAGTTGTACTGGGCGAAGTTGTCGGCGTTGTAGCCCCAGATGGTGATGTCGCTCACGTCGCCGGAGGCGAGCACGGTGGAGGCCTGCTGGGCCCACTGGGTGTCGAGGATCTCCTCCCACTTGATCTCGCAGTCGCAGGCGGCCTCGAGGTCCTTGGTGAGCTTCATCTTCTTGGCTTCGATCTGGGTGCTGCGCTTGATGAGCGTGATCTTGATGACCGGCTTGCCGTCGGCGTTGGTCTCGCTCTTCTCGGCGCCACAGCCGGCGAGCGTGAGGCCGGCGGCCAGCACCATCGCGGTGGCCGCGACGATCTTCTTCTTGATGTTCATGGGTTTCCTCCTTGTCCTCCTGGTTTCCCAAGACGGTTGCCTCGCTGCTTACGGGCGACTCATGTCGTACTGATATCGGTCAACGCCGTTGTTGCGTTCACTGTGAGCCTCACCGCTCGTTTACAACGATGGAATTTAGTATAGCGCGTTTTCTATCGATGTACAAATCGACTGACACGCCGATTGTTCGGCTTGGTTCCAACGATTTTCGCAAATCGGACCGCTAAAAACGGTCGAACGGGTTCAAGATTTTTTCTTGCCGATGGATTCCGGCGGGCGCCGCGCACCCGCCGGAAGCGCGGTCACGCCGTCATCGGACGGCCGATCCGGCCAGTTCCCCGCCGTCGGGCGGCAGCACGTCGGTCGTGATCGGCGACCACACGTCGTCCGGCTCGGGCACGCCGAAGTCCGGGGTGCCGTCCTCGCGCCAGCGCACCACGCCGACGCGGGCGTGACGGTTCGGGTCGAACAGCGGATCGCCCTTGATGTCGGTGTAGTTGCGGGCGTGGTAGATCATCAGATCCTCGGCATCGTCCTCGGACTTGGTGAACGAGTTGTGGCCGGGGCCGAACTGGCCGTTGGCGGCGCAGGTCTTGAACACCGGCACCGGGCTCTTCGTCCAGCTCGCCGGGTCCGTCAGGTCGGCGCCGCGGTCGGCGGTCAGCAGGCCGACGGCATACGGCACGCCGGTGCCGGACGCGGAGTACGTGATGAAGACCTTGTCGTCGTGGAACAGGAACGCCGGACCCTCGTTGACGAGGAAGTCGATGCACTCCCAGTCGTATTCCGGCTTGGTGAGCATGACCGGGTCGGCCGCGAGCGTCCACGGGTTGGCCATCGGGGCGATGTACAGGTTGGAGTTGCCGGGGATGTCCGGGTCCTTCTGCGCCCAGACGAGGTACTGCACGCCGTCGATCACCTCGGTGGTGGCGTCGAGCGAGAACGAGTCGATCGGCGTGACGATCTGGCCCTTCTCGGTCCAGTTGTCGGTGGTCGGGTCGTCGTCGGTGTTCTCGAGCACGAACATGCGGTGCGTGGGCATGCCGTTCGGCTCGAACTCGCGTTCCGCGCCGGCGAAGTAGATGTACCACGCGCCGTTCACGCGGTGCAGTTCGGGGGCCCAGATGTATTTGCTGCACGGGCCGGTCTCGTGCTTGCGCCAGACCACGGTCTCCGGGGCCTTCTGCAGGTCGTTGATCGCCGAGGCGTGGCGGATGGCGATCTTGTCGTACTCCGGGTCGGAGGCGGTGAACCAGTATTCGCCGTCGACCTTGAGCACCCACGGGTCGGCACGCTGCAGCACGATCGGATTGTTGTAAACAGTCATTGTTCATCCTTTGCAATCCAACGGATTCTTCGATTTACAACGATGAATACTAGCAAATGTACAACGATGAAACAAACCGGCGTTTCCCGCGATCCGCCAAGCCGGCGCGCCCAGCCTCCTCGGCGTTGGAAACCGGCGAGATCATATTGTCGCTCACCAAGTTCCAACGCCAACAAGGCACCCAGCGTTGGAAAATGGCAAGAACCACGCTGTTACCCGCCAGCCGCCAACACCAACAAGGCACACTGCGTTAGAAAACGGCAAGAACCACGTGTTACCCGTCAACAACCAACACCAAGAGGGGTACCGGCGTTGGAAACCGGCGAGAACCATATGCTCCCCACCAAGTTCCAACGCCAAAACGGTATTTCGCGTGAGAATCTGGCGAGAACCACGCTGTTACCCACCAGGAACCAACGCCCAAAAAGGGCCGGCTACACCGCGCGGGTGGAATCGCGCACCACCAGCGTGGAGGCGACCTTGCGGAAGATCGGGTCCGCGGTGTCGTTGCCGAGCGGGTTCATCCCGGCGATGCGCTCGTTGAGCACGCGCACCGACATGCGCGCCACCGCCTCCAGCCCCGGCGCGATCGAGGTGAGCGCCGGCGACAGGTACTGCGAGTCGTCCGAATTGTCGAAGCCGATCACGGAGATGTCCTCCGGAATGCGCAGGCCGCGCATCTGGATCGCATGCATCGCGCCGGCCGCGAGCATGTCGTTGAGCGCGACGACGCCGTCCGGGTTCGCGCCCGAGTCGAGCAGCGCGTTCATCGCGGCCACGCCATCGGTGCGGTGCCACATGCCCACCGGAGCCTCGAGCCGCGGATCGTAGTCGACGCCGGTCTCCTCGAGCGCCTCCTTGTAGCCGCGCAGTCGCAGCGACGCGGAGCCGATGTCCTCGCCCGGGTGGGTGCCCAGCACGGCCACGCGCTTGCAGCCGGACTGCAGCAGGTACTGGGTGGCGTGCTTGGCGCCCTCGATGTTCTCGGTGGCGATGTGGTCGAAGCGTTCGGTGAAGATGCGTTCGCCGACGAGCACCAGCGGGTATTCCAGTTTGAGGTCCTTGATGTCGTCGAGCCCCAGATGCAGCGGCGAATAGATCAGGCCGTCCATCATCGACTGCTGGGAGCCGAGCAACGCGTCGAACTCGCCCTCGCGCGAGTACAGCGTCGGTTCGACGATCACGCGCAGCCCGACCTTCTTCGCCTCCTCGATCACCAGCGACGACAGCTGCGCGAAGTACGGCATCTGCAGGTCCGGGATCGCCAGGCCGATGATGCCGGTGCGCCCGCGGCGCAGGTTGCGCGCGGACACGTTCATCACGTAGCCGAGCTCCTCGATCGCCTTGTTGACCTTGTCGCGCGTCTTGTCGGATACGAACTGGTAGTCGTTGACCACGTTCGAGACGGTCTTGATCGATACGCCGGCCGCCTTGGCCACGTCGCGCATCGTCACGACGCGCTCGGGGCCCGCCGTTGCCGCATTGCTGCTCATGATGTTCTCCATATTCTGTTCTCGTCGTTCGATGGCATGCGTTGCGGCGACAGCGGTATCGCCGGAAAACAGACCGTCGCCCGCCCAACGCACGGCAGCGGGCGACGGCAGAGGCGGAAGCGGCCTACCGCACCACGATTTCCATCGTTATACAAGCATAGGCCGGATTGAGCTCCTCGTCGGACTGCATGTCAAGAATTGGCATGCCGTCGGCGGCCCAGTGGACGCGGCGCACCTGCGCGTCGCGGCCGCCGTAGCGCCCGTTCTCGTACTCCGCGTTGTGGAACACGTAGATGAGGTTGCCATCCTCGTCGTGAGACCACATGCCGTGGCCGGTGCCGAGCTGCCATTCGCCGTTGTACACGCCGGACTTCTGCAGCGGGTAGTCGAGCTTCGTCCACACGGCCGGATCGGTCAGATCGGCGCGCTGGCCGGCCGGCGCGCTCACCACGCCGGTCGTGTAGTCGATGCCGACGAGCGAGCCCGAGTAGATCAGCCAGATGCGTCCGTCGTGCACGACCGCGTTCGGTCCCTCCGCGATGAGATTGTCCCACGCGAACTCGGGCACGATGATCTGCCGCGGCTTCGACGTGAGCCGGTCCGGCCTCTCCGGGTCGAACGCGGCGATCCACACGCTGCCGACCTGCTGCCACGCGTAGTACCAGCGTCCGGAGTCCTGGATGACGGTCATGTCGAGCGAGATGCGCTGCACCGGGTTGAGCGGGCCGCCGTCCGGGTCGAGGATCGGCCGCGGCGCATCCCAGTTGGCCGCGTCGCGCGGATCGAGGTCACGGCCGTCGGCGTCCTGCTTCAGCTGCATGATGTGGCAGCTGCCGGTCCACATGTCCGGCCGTCCCGCGGCCGGATTCGGCGAGCCGTCCGGATTCGTCGGCCCGCCGTCGAAGCACGGCATGAACAGGACGGACAGCCGCCCGCCGATCACGTGCAGTTCGGGTGCCCAGAAGCAGCCGGTCATCACACGGCCCTCGCTGTTGCGGTCGCCGCGCCTGAGCAGGTCGATCTCGCGCTCGCGTCCGCCGGCCGCATCCGACAGTTCGAGAATCGACGATGCGACGCGCAGCGGCATATGCGTGCGGCCGCCGTTCGGGTCGATGCAGTTGCCGTCGGTGTCGTCGGTCGCGATGAACAGGAACATCGGCTCGCCGTTGAAGTTCCATGCGAAGACGGACGGGTCGGCGCGTTCGACGGCGAACGGGACGGGGTAGACGGTCTGCCGGACGCGGCCGTCGATGCGGCGCGTCTGGCCGGGCGCGAGACGGCCGGCCGCGGCGTCGTCGGCGAGCGCGGCCAGCTGGTCGGCGTTCCAGTCGACGGCGCGGTTCGCGTCGGATCCGTCGGAGTAGCGCAGCGTCGCGGTCGCGTTGGCGAGCGTGCGGACCGCGGCGCGCGCGTCCTCGCCGCGCAGGTCGGCGGGCAGCGAGAACGGGCGGACCGTGACGCCGGTGTTGTAGACGCGGCCGAAGCGCGCGATGAGCGCGGCGGCCTCGGTTTCGGTGATCTCGACGACGTTGCCGGGGCGGATGGAGCCGAGGGCGGGGAATTCGCCGGCGGCCGGGGAGGCGGGGGCCACCGGCACGGAGTCGACGACGGACAACGGCGCGGCGTTGGCCGCGGCGAGGATGTCGGGCGTGGCGGCGGCGTGCGCGGCGCCTTCGTCGTCGCGCCAGCGGATGACATAGCGCCGGCCGTCGAAGTCGACGGCGGGGCGGCGCACGCCGGCCTCGGTGTCGAGTCGGACCATGCCGAGCTGCGTGTAGGAGCGCAGGTCGCGGCTGACGGCGAGCAGGAACGAGGAGCGTTCGGAGCCGTCGGCCCCGCCGCCGCGCGCGGTGCGGGTCGCGGCGATGCCGAAGCGTCCGTCGCGCAGGCGGAACAGGTACGGGTCCGTGAGGCTCTTGAGCACGGTGTCGACGTCGGGCATCACCGCGTCGAACGCGACGGCGTCGCTGACCGGCGGCCTGTCGGCCGCGGGCTCGCCGGCGAGGCGCTCGGCGGCGGTGCAGGCGCGGCGCGCGGAGGCCGGCACGCCGTCACGCGGCACGGCGGCGGCGAAGAACACGCCGTAGTTTTCGTTGAGCGGCATCCATTCGCCGGTGGTCTGCGAGCGCAGCGCGAGGTGCATGCTCAGCGCGATGTCCTCGTTGTTCGCCTCGTCGCGGCTGGTGGGGATGCGCGTATAGCACATCAGGGAATAAGCGCTTGACAATGTGACGGCCTTTCGTCTCGACTTGTCTTTTACATCGATGTACAGTATACTCATAATTACATCGTTGTACAAATGCATCGCCGCGTCGTGTCCGTACACCCCAACAAAGCCCATTTGCCAGACGATCCGGTCATGGAACCAACCAACGAAAGGGACACCATGAAGTCATCTCTCGCGCGCCGCGTCATCGCGGCCGCCATCGTCGTCATCGCCGCCGTCGCGCCGCTCGCCGGCTGTTCCGCAACCGCGGCGGACGGCAGCAAGCCCGTCGTCTCCAAGGTCTCCGACATCAAACGCGCCTCCTCGCACGACCCGACCATCGCCAAGGACGGCGACACGTACTACATCTACGGCTCGCACCGCGCGTGGTACAAGAGCACTGACCTGGTCAACTGGGAGCCGTTCACCGACAACCTGAGCACCGATTTCAAGGACATCCTCGGCGGCATCTGGAAGGAATGGCCCCAGCAGCCGTCCAACTCCGACCTGACCGGCAACATGTGGGCCCCCGAGGTCGTCTACAACAAGACCATGAAGAAGTGGTGCATGTACATGTCCGTCAACGGCACCAACTACAAGTCCGTGATCGTGCTGCTGACCGCCGACCATCTCGGCGGCGACTGGACGTACGTCGGACCGGTCGTCTACTCCGGCTTCCGCACCGAGACGATGGACAAGACCGACGTCGGCAAGGTGCTCGGCACCGACGAGGTGCCCACCCGATACCTGTCCCCCGGCGACACCGAGATCAACGCGATCGACCCGAGCGTCGAGACCGACGACAACGGCGACATGTGGATGACGTTCGGCTCGTGGTTCGGCGGCCTGTGGATGTTCAAGCTCGACCCCGCCACCGGCCTGCGCGACTACAAGACCACCTACCAGACCGTGACCGACAAGTCCGACCAGTACTACGGCATCAAGCTCGCCGGCGGCTACGGCAACTCCGGAGAAGGCTCCTACCTGCTGCACACCAACGGCTACTGGTACCTGTTCGCCTCCTACGGCGCGCTGCAGCAGACCGGCGGCTACCAGATCCGCATGTTCCGCTCCAAGGACATCACCGGCCCGTACGTCGACGAGAACGGCAACCCGGCCGTCTACACCGGATCCGTCGCGAGCAACTGGACGTCGGACATCGGCGTGCGCCTGATGGCGTCCGTCAAGTGGAGCGGCAACGACAACACGAACATCGAGGTCGCGCAGGGCGGCAACTCGGCGTTCGTCGACAGCGACGGCACCGCGTACATCATCTACCACACGCGCTTCTCCAACCGCGGCGAGGAGCACGAGGTGCGCGTGCGCGAGCTGCTGCCCACCTCCGACGGCTGGATCGTGGCCGCGCCATACGAATACACCGGCGTCAAGGCCGCGACCAAGGGCTACGACAAGTCCAGGCTGGCCGGCGACTACGAGCTGGTCACGCACGCGCAGAACACGTTCTTCCAAGGCAAGAAGAACATCGCCGACCAGGACAGCACCGACTACATCGGCGTCAACGAGGCGGTGAACATCACACTCAAGTCCGACGGCACCGTGACCGGCGACCAGACCGGCACATGGAGCGTCAAGGACGGCTCCGACCAGATGAGCATCACGCTCGACGGCACGGAATATCAGGGCGTGTTCGACCTGCTGCCACGCGACAAGGACCTCAAGCAGGTCATGACGTTCTCGGCCATCGGCAACAACCTGTGCATCTGGGGCTCGCAGAAGTAGGGTCCTCACGGCCCGCATACCCATAAGGAAGACGCATGAACCAGCAACACGCCCCGGCCGTACCCGGCCCCGCCATCCACGACCCGGCCATCATCGAGGAGAACGGCACGTACTACCTGTTCGGCACGCACCGCAAGTGGGCGCGCAGCAGCGACCTCGTCCACTGGAAGCCGTTCGAGAACAACCTGAGCCGCGATCCGGAACGTCTGCTCGGTTCGATCTGGCAGGCGTGGCCCGAGCAGCCGGAGAACCCCGATCTGCGCGGCAACACCTGGGCCCCGGACGTGGTGTGGAACGACGTGATGCGCAAGTGGTGCATGTACCTGTCGGTCAACGGCCATGAATTCCGTTCGGTGATCGTGCTGCTGACCGCCGAGCATCTCGACGGCGACTGGACGTACGTCGGGCCGGTCGTCTACTCCGGGTTCGGTCCGGACAACGTCGACGCGACCGACGTGCCGCGTGTGCTCGGCGAGACGGAGGCTCACGGTGATCTCGCCCGCTACCGTTCGCTCAAGGACACGCGGATCAACGCGATCGACGCCGCGCCGATCCGCTGCGACCACGGCGAGATGTGGATGAGCGTCGGCTCGTGGTTCGGCGGCATCTGGATGTTCAGGCTCGACCCGGCCACCGGCCTGCGCGACTACGCGACGCGTTACCCGCTCGTGCCCGACGCGTCCGACCCGTACTACGGCGTGAAGGTCGCCGGCGGCTACTGGAATTCCGGCGAAGGCTCGTATTTCGTGCACCGCAACGGCTGGTGGTACCTGTTCATGTCGTACGGCTGGCTCGGCCGCACCGGCGGCTACCAGATCCGCCTGTTCCGCTCGCGCAACCTCGTCGGCCCGTACGTCGACCAGAACGGCAATCCGGCCATCTCCAACGGCGAGATCCCCGACAACCAGACCAAGGACACCGGCGTGCGGCTCACGTCGTCGGTGCGATGGAGCGGCGGGCCGGTCAGCGACCGCGACGTGGAGGTGTCGCAGGGGCACAATTCGGTGCTGACTCGCAACTCGGACGGCCGGCTGTTCCTCACGTACCACACGCGGTTCGTTGGCCGCGGCGAGGACGATTTCGAGGCGCGCGTGCGCGAGCTGCTGCCCACGGCCGACGGCTGGCTGGCCGCCGCCCCGTACAAGTACCGCGGTTCGGTCGCGCTGCCGCCGTCCGCGTTGCCGGATCGCGCAACGGACGCACGGCCGTCATACGAGTCGGATCGTGCGCATCCCGCGCATCTGGCCGGCGACTACGAGCTCGTGCGGCACGATCCGCACACGTACTTCGACGGCACGCGCGACGCGGACGGATCATGGCACGGCGTGAACCTGCCGGAGACGATCACGCTGCAGCCCGACGGCCGGGTGACCAGCGGCGGACGGATCGAATTCAGTGACACGCCGGGCGCGGCCCCGCGGCCGACCGACGGACCCATCTCGCGCGGATCGTGGCGGATGCTCGGCGCCGCCCCGGCCGGCGTGCGCTGCTGCGACAGCGACGTGGCGCTCACGATCGACGGCATGACGTACACGGGCGTGTTCGCGGTGCTGCCGCGCGAGACCGACGGCCGCTCCACGCTCACGTTCACCGCGATCGGCGGCAACCGGGCGATCTGGGGCTCGCGGGTCTGATGGCGTGATTCGCGGATCGCGGTGCAACGGCCCCTTCTCGGCGTCATGTCCCGTCCGGTCTTCCCGACCCTTCGTGTCATGACGTATAAGAAGCGCCTCCTCCGGTATCTTGGCGAGTATGATGAGTATTGTTTACTACAACGCTGTATATGCTGCAATGAAACGGAATGGTGAGGACCATGGAAATCATTGACGGTCATCAGTCAGGCACTGCCGCCGAACGGACATGGCGGCCGAACACGAGCCCATGGCTCGGCGACGGGCCGCGGCAGGCCGCATGTCGCGTCATCATCGACAACGACTTCGCGGGCGACCCGGACGACCTGTTCCAGCTCGCGCATCATCTGCTTTCGGATTCGGTCGACATCCGGTTCATCGTCTGCTCGCATCTGCGGCACGGCGACTTCATCGACGGGTCGGACACCACAGCCGCGAACGGACGCGCCCGCATCGAGCGCATGTTCGCGCTTATGGGACTGCGAGACTACGACGATCTGCTCGTCACCGGATCGGAACTGCCGTTGCCGGATCCCTCGACCCCGCAGCGAGGCGCGGCGAGCGAGGCGATCATACGCGAGGCGATGCGCGACGACACCGACCTGCCGCTGTACTACGTGGCCGGCGGCGGCGTGACCGATCTGATGAGCGCGTGGCTGATCGAGCCGCGCATCGCCCGGCGCATGACGGTCGTGTGGATCGGCGGTCAGGAGTATCCGGGACTGGCCGAACCTCCGCTGGGCCGGCCGATGCGCGAGTACAACGCCGAAATCGACCCGGTCGCGGCACGCATGCTGCTCGCCGACTGCGATCTGCCGCTGTGGCAGGTGCCGCGCAACGCCTATCGTCAATGCCTCGTCTCGACGGCGGAACTGGCGGCGAACGTGCGGCCGTGCGGCAAGCTGGGCGAGTATCTGTGCGGTGAAATCGACCGTATTCGGTTCAACGGCAATCGGTACGGCACTCGACCGACCGGCGCGTACTGCCTCGGCGATTCGCCGCTGGTGAGCCTGACCGCACTGCTCACGCCGTGGGACACGGCCCCCGCCTCGCACGGATGGGTGACTGCGGCGCGGCCGACGCTGGACGCCGACGACCGGCCGGGACCAATCGAACCGGTGAGCGAGGCGGACGCCTTGGCCGGGCGCGGCATTCATGTGATCACGCAGATCGACAACCGGCTCCTGTTCGGCGACCTGTTCGCCAAGCTGCGGCTCTTCGACGCGTGGCGGCGGGACTGACCTGCGGGCCGCCCTGCAGGACTGACCCACAGGAGTGCCCGCGCAACCGACCCGTGCCCAACTCGCGCACGGCAAATGTGACAGGGAGCGTGACGAGGAGCGCCCGCACCGATACCCGACGGATCAGGAATCGTTGGAATATCAAGGATTCTGAGATGCCTGCCATTGGGACCATCCGCTCCCGGTCACGCTCCCCGTAGTGAAGAAACGGGAACTGGGCAAATACGGACGGAGCGTCGTAATTGTGGAAGAATGGGTGTGAACGTCATCATTCCAGCGAAGGGAGCGAAACGATGACCGATGCCAACAACAATCCCAATGAGCCGCATGTGCCGGCGATACCGGACATTCCCGGCGTCGGGTCTCTGAGCATGCCGGACATCCCCGATTTGAGCGCGGAAACGCTGTACAACCAGACGCCGGAGCCGAACAGTGCACATCTGCCGTCAACCGAGTCGACCACACCGACCGAGCCGGCGCCCTCGACCACACCAATCACGCCGACCGAATCGACCGAGTCGACCACACCGACCGAGACGACTACTCCTGAACCGACCACGCCGGCGACACCGGTCACGCCGGTCGCCCAGCCGGAGCCGCAGACACCGCAGCCAAGCGACCCGACCAATGCGAACGGCTATGCGCAGGAACCGTACGGCCAGTCGTACTCGTCGGCGTACACCCAGCCGTCGTATGCCGAGTCGGAATATGGACAAACGACAGGCGACGCAACCTACGGACAGGCCGCACCACAGACTCCCCCGGCCAACCCGTTCGATCCGCAACCGCAGTACGGCTCGGCCAGTCCGTACGATCAGGCATACGGTCAGCCGGACGCCGGACAGTCGTACGGACAGTACGCACCGACCGGTCAGGAACAGCCGGCGTATGGACAGTACGCGCCGCAGTACGGGCAGACGAACCAGCCGTACGGGCAGAATCCGTATGACCAAGGCCAGTACGGTCAGGGACAGGCCGGGCAGAATCCGTACGGTCAGGGTCAGCCGGGCTATCAGATGCCGCCGCAGGGCGTGATGCCACAGTACGGCATGCCGGCCGGCGGACCGGGCGCGGGCGTGCAGTACGGCGTGCCACCGCTGAACAAGCCGTATTACGGCTGCCCCTTCCCGGAAGCGTTCCTGCGGTTCTGGAAGAAGTACGCCACGTTCAAGGGGCGCGCGTCGCGCAGCGAGTTCTGGTGGTGGATGCTGGCGTCGTTCGCGATCAGCTTCGTGCTGAACATGCTGTCGGAATCGACCGACGGCCACACGTCGTTCCTGACCGTGATCTGGGATCTGGCGATTATCGGGCCGACGGTCGCATTGAGTGTGCGCCGACTGCATGATACGAACCGTTCCGGCAAGCTGCTGATCCCGCTGTACGTCGTGCCGTTCATCGGCGGCATCCTCATGGTCGTGGGCGGCGGCACCGCACTCGTCGGCCTGCTGGCCGGATACGACAGCGGCTACTACGGGTACGGGTATGGGCAGCACTACGGCATGTCGGCCGGCGGCGTGATGGTGTTCCTGCTCGGCCTGCTGCTTGCGATTGTTCCGGGCATCATCTGGATCGTGTTCATGGCCCAGGCCAGCAAGCCGGAAGGTGTGCGTTTCGACGACGACTATGTCCAGCCGTATCCGCCGATGGGGCCGCAGCAGGCGCAGTACGGACAGACGCAGTACGGACAGCCGTATGGCCAGCCCCAGTACGGCCAGCCCCAGTACGGCCAGCCCCAGTACGGCCAGCCGAACGGGCAGCAGTATCCCAACGGCCAGTATCCGGCCCAGCCGGCGCAGCAGGATCCGTACGCCCAGCCCGTGGCTCAGCCGGCTCAGCAGTCCCAATATCCCGCCGACGCGAGCGGACAGTACAACGGGCAGTATCAGGGCCAATATCCGGATCCAGCGTCCGGCGCGTATCCGCAGAACGGGTATCCGCAGAACGGCGGCCAGCAGCCGCAGAACCCGTACGACGGCAACAACCAGTACCCGCCCCAGCAGTGACGGGGCAGCTTCCGGCATGGCCGGCGGCACGCCCATGAGCGCATGACTGAGCACATGACAGAGGGCCGATCCCACGCGGGGTCGGCCCTCTCATATGTCGTTTCCCGACGCTTCGGGACAGACGCCGAACCGCGACGTCAGAGTTCGACTTCGGGCTTGGAGGGGTCGTCCTTGATGTGGGCGAACTTGGCGGCGAGCGCCTCCTTGTTCTTGCGCTCGTCCTCCTCCTTGGCGCGACGCTTGGCCTCGTCGGGGTCCCAGGTCACGTCGTCGTAGTGGCGCTTCCACTCGTTGACGGCGATCAGCGCGATCGCCTCGGCAGTGGCGTCCAGCGTGTCCGAACCGCCGGCCGCAGCCGCAGCCGCAGCCGCACGCGCGTCGAGCAGTGCCTGATACTGCCCGTCGCTCAGGCACAGGCGCGGCACGGCCATCTGCTCGCGCAGTTCGTTGACGAACAGGATGATCGGCAGCTTGGCGACGGCGGCCTCGCGCGAACCGGGTTCGGCCGCGAGCGTTGCGTCGATCACGGCGAACAGTCCGTCGCAGATCACCAGAGCCTGTGCGAATCGGTCGGCCAGACCGTCGACCAGTTCGGGGGACGCCGGGGCATCGGCCGGATCGCCGGTCGCAGCCGCACCGGCCTCGGCCCCACCGGAATCGGCGGCATCCGCCGCAACGGCCCGCTCGACCTGCGGCAGGGCGTCGCGCAGCGCGTCGACGGTCGCGTCCGACCACGTCACGCCCATCGCGTCGGTCGACTCGAATAGCACGTTCGGATCGCGGTGGTCGCGGTAGCCGACCATCGTGTCGTACGCGTCGTTCGCGGCGAGCAGCGCGTCGACGATCTCCTGCGGGCGGCCGGGGATCTCGTCCGCGCCTTCGTACACGAACTCGGCGTCGGGCACGGTCACATCCTCGCCGGTCGCCACGCGCGCGATCGTGCGCGTGAGACGCACCTGCAGGTTCTCCGCGTATTTCGCATCGTTGTCCATCTGCTTGGCGTCGGTCAGCGGCCACAGCGCGATCAGCTGCGCACCGGCCTCGGCCGCGGCGCGCACACCGGGCAACGCGGCCACGCGCGCGACGGCATCGTCATTGATTGCAAACCCCATATTCGCTCCTTTGCATACGTTTCCGCAGCGCGCCCGCCGTAGCCGGGCATGCTACTCCGTCTATCATTGTCGCGCTACTGTACGTCGGCCGCGGGGTCGACGTACGTGATTGACATCACATTGCCGGTCGCGCAGTCGTACGTGACGGACGTGACGGATGCGAGCGCGGTCTTGCGCAGGAACATCCAGTGTTCCGGATGCCCGGTCTCCAGCAGGTGCCGGTACGACCAGATCGGCGATTCGTGGCTGACGACGACGATCTGTTCGCCGGGATGCTGCGCGACTTTTTCGCGTGCGAACTCGCTCATGCGCGCGGCGATGGAGCGGTACGACTCGCCCCAGCTCGGCTTGTACAGGTTGAGGACGAGTTTCCAGTTGCCGTTGCGCCACAGCGCGCCTTCG
>NZ_JAFEJT020000001.1 GCF_018555435.2 Bifidobacterium amazonense | reverse complement strand
GTTCGCCGCGGCCCTCATATTCGGTGACGGCTTCGGTCGGGTACGCCGGGGCGGCCTGCTCGTCGGCGTCCGTATCGGTGTCGGTGGTCTCGGTGGTGTCTTCGGTCTGGTCAGCGACGGCTTCGTCCTGATGCTTTTTCTTCTTGCCGAATCCAAACAGTCCCATTGGTGTTCCTCATTTCATTGACGGTTGCAACCGTGACTAGCGTAGCACCACGCCTTGCGTTTGCCTTGTGGTTGCCTGAATGATATGGATGCCGCGCGGCGAAGATCACACGTCATACGTGATCGTCAGCGGCGCATGGTCGGACCATCGCGCCTCGTAGGTGGGCGCCTTGTCGATGACGAACCCGCGCGCGGTTTCGGCGAGTTCCGGCGTGGCGAACTGGTAGTCGAGCCTCCAGCCGACGTTGTTGTCGAACGCGCGCCCGCGCTGGCTCCACCACGTGTACGGGCCCTGGATATCGCCGGCGAGGTCGCGCATCACGTCGACGAACTCGTATTCGCCGAGCCATCGGTCCACGTACGCGCGCTCTTCGGGCAGGAATCCGGCATGCGTTTCGTTGGCCTTGGCGTTCTTGATGTCGAGCGGCGTGTGCGCGATGTTGAAGTCGCCGCACAGCACGGCCTGTCTGCCGCCGTGCGCGGCCTCGTCGCGCAACTGGCCGAGCCGGACGAGCATCGTGTCGAGGAAACGGTATTTCTGGCTCATTTTGACCGGATCGTCGGCGTTGCCGGCGTGCACGTACACGCAGACGACGGTGATCTCGTAGCCTTGCGGCGTACGCAGGTCGGTTTCGATCCAGCGTCCCGAATCGACGTCCTCGTCGAGTCCGGGCAGCCCGTACCGGCGTGCGACGACCGGCAGGTCGCTGAGCAAGGCGACGCCGGCGCGGCCCTTGACGCGGCAGATCTCGTTGGTCAGCGCGAGGTCGCCGGCCTGTTCGATCGCGCCCGCTTCCGCGTATTCGCCGGCGAGCCGGCCGACGATGCGGTCGATGTCGGGCTGCGGGGCGCGTACTTCCTGCATGCACCAGACGTTCGGCGCGTTGCGTGAGGCCCAGTCGGCGATGCCCTTGCGTTCGGCGGCACGGATGCCGTTGACGTTGGATGTGGTGATGGTGATCATGGCCCCCATCGTAGCCCATGCACGGTTATGCGTGACTATGCGCGGCTAAGCGCGGGGGAAGGCCTGCGCGTAGCGCGACTTGAGCTGTTCGATGGACACGTGCGTGTACCGCTGCGTGGTTTTGAGCGACGAATGGCCGAGCATCTCCTGCACCTCGCGCAGGTCCGCTCCCCCGTCGAGCAGATGCGTGGCGGCGCTGTGGCGCAGCGCGTGCGGGCTGACGTCGGGCACGCCGGCCTCGCGTGCGAGCCGGTGCACGATGCCGCGCACGACCCGCTGGTCGATGCGTTTGCCGCGCGCGCCGAGGAACAGCGCCCGTTCGCCTGCTGCGGCGAGGACCTGCGGACGGCCGCGTTCCAGCCATGCGTTCAGGGCCGCGGCGGCGGGCGCACCAAACGGCACGACGCGCTGCTTGTTGCCCTTGCCCGTGACCTTGAGCGTGCGATTGGAGAAATCCACGTCCGCAATGTCGAGTCCGACGAGTTCGGCGACGCGGATGCCGGTGGCGTACAGCGTTTCCATGATCGCCGCGTCGCGCAGGTCGATCGCCTCCTTCGCCGGATCGTCGTCACGGCGCGCGTCCGTGTCGTCCATGAGCCGTTCGGCCTGCGCTTCGGTGAGCACGGCGGGCAGCGTGTTCGGGATCTTCGGCGTGAGCAGCACGGCCGCCGGATCGGCCGGCATCAGGTTGCGCTCGTGCGCCCAGGCGAAGAAGCCACGCATCGCCACGACCTTGCGCGCCATGCTCGAACGCGCGTGCGTACGCGAGGCCTCGGCCATCCATTCGCGCAGATCGTCGGTCGTGATCGCGGGCAGTTCCCCACAGTCATGCGCAGCCAGCCAGTCCAGGCATGCGCCGAGATCGGAACGGTACGCTTTCAGCGTATTGGCGCTCAGCCCGCGGTTCGCCTTGAGATAGGCCAGAAACCCGTCCAACGCGTCGTCGAAAGCCATCATGTCCTCCTTGCATGCACCGATGTTCATGCTACCCGACCGCCGATAGACTGTGCATATACCGAAACGAGGGAAACGAGGCGGCAATGGGACGGCATGCGGCAGTGAAAGCGCCACACGGCGTGAAGACCGGGGCGAGCACCGTGGCGACGGACGGCGGCGAGGTGGTCGCCCGGGCGATCGATCTGACGAAGACCTACGGCGACAAGGATTCGCAGGTCGTCGCGCTCGACCATGTGAACGTCGAGTTCATGCGCGGGCAGATGACCGCGATCATGGGCCCGTCCGGTTCGGGCAAGTCCACGCTCATGCACTGCATGGCCGGTCTCGACAAGCCGAGCGGCGGCAAGGTCATCGTCGAGGGACTCGAGGTGTCCTCGATGAACCAGCGGCAGCTCACCAAGCTGCGCCGCGACCAGATCGGCTTCATCTTCCAGTCGTTCAACCTGGTGCCGACGCTCACGGCTGAGGAGAACATCCTGCTGCCGCTGCAGATCGCGAAGCGGCCGATCGACCGCGCGTGGTTCGACAAGGTCGTCGACGTGGTCGGCCTGCGTTCGCGGCTCACGCACCGGCCGAGCCAGCTGTCGGGCGGCCAGCAGCAGCGCGTCGCCTGCGCGCGTGCGATCATGGCGAGGCCGAGCGTGATCTTCGCCGACGAGCCGACCGGCAACCTCGATTCGCATTCGAGCCGCGAAGTGCTCGGTTTTCTCAAGGATTCGGTGCGCGAGTACGGTCAGACGATCGTGATGGTGACGCACGACCCGCGCGCCGCCTCGTACGCGGACCGCGTGCTGGTGCTTGCGGACGGCCGCATCACGCAGGATCTGCGGCATCCGACCTACGACGAGATCCTCGAGGTGTTCGCCGGCGAGGGTGACGAGGTGGAGGAAGCCGGAACGCCGGCCGCCATGGTTGCCGCGACGGATATGGGAGCCGTGACGGATCCTGCGGCCACCGCCGCGACGACGGACCGGGAGGCTGTGCAGTGATCCGCATCGGCTTGCGCGACGCGCGCGCCCATTTCGGCAGGTTCGTCATGTCGATCATCGCGATCGCGCTCGGCGTGTCGTTCGTGGTCGGCTCGTTCTGCTTCCGCGAGATGATGAGCAGCCAGGTCGACCAGATGCTCGCGTCGAACTCGGACGCCGACGTGTACGTGCGCGGCAGCGAGGAACAGCAGGACGACACGTCCATGTCGTCCGCGTCATCGTCATCGACGTCGTCATCATCAACATCGTCGTCCGACGAGTCGAAGTCGTACAACCGCATCGACGAATCGCTGGCCGACACCATCGCCAAGGTGAAGGGCGTCGACACCGTCTCGATCACATACTCGGTCTCCGGCATCGTGCTCGTCGGCAAGGACGGCAACGCGGTATCCACCACGGGCGCGCCCACGGTGGCGCTCGGCCTGGCCAAGGGAACGTGGCGCTCCGCCACGCTTACCGAAGGCCGCTGGGCGAAGACGAAGGGCGAAGTCGCATTGCATTCGTTCGCAGCCGACACGGCCGGGCTCAAGGTCGGCGACACCACCAAGCTCGTCTATCCGGACGGCGCCGTGGACGTGAAGGTCGTCGGCATCTTCGACACCGACTCCAGCCAGGCCGGTTCGATCATCATCGGACTCGCGCCGAGCGTCGCCAAGGACTACTTCCAGCAGGAGACCGGACAGGTCGGCATGGTGCGCAACATCGGCGTGTACGGCTCCGCCAACGATGGCAAGCCGCTGACCGTCACCCAGCAGCAGACGCTCGCCGACCGCATCGCCAAGGCGCTGCCGTCCGACTCGAAGGCGCGCGCGGTCACCGGCCAAAGCGTGCGCGACGACAGCGCGGCGGCCACCAAGAAGGCGCTCGGCTTCATCCAGCCGTTGATCCTGATCTTCGCGGTGATCGCACTGTTCGTCGGCTCGTTCATCATCGCGAACACGTTCTCGATGATCGTGCGCGAGTCGATGCGCGGCTATGCGCTGCTACGTTCGGTCGGTGCCTCCCCCGCGCAGGTGTTCTCCACGGTGATCGTGCAGGCGATCGTGCTCGGTCTGACCGGCTCCGTGTGCGGCATCGGGCTCGGCTGGGGCATGGTGCGGCTCATCGTGGCCGGCATGGGCCATATGGGCATGCCGATGTCGGGCGCGGTGGATCCGAGCCCTTCGGACATGCTGGTCGGTCTGCTCGTGGGTGTGTTCGTCACGTTGGTCGGCGCGGCGCTGCCCGCCCGGCGCGCGGCGATGGCCCCGCCGATCCAGGCGATGAACGAGACGGTGAATCCCGAAAAGCCGGTGTGGCCACGTGGTCTGGCCGGACTGCTCATGATCGCGTGCGGCGTGGTCTCGTGGCTGTTCTGCTGGCGCATCGCGCTGGCGAAGGCCGACGATACGGTCGCGATCTCGCCGTGGGGCTTGCTTAACGACTGGGGTACGTCGCTTGGCACCGGCTGGCCGCTTGGCGTGGGCGCCGGACTGGTCGTGATCGGCGTGATCGTGCTCTCCCCCGCGCTGGTGGGACCGGCCGGCGCGGTGCTCGGCTGGATTCCCGCGCACGTGTTCACCGTGACCGGGCGTCTTGCGACGCGCAACCTGTCGCGCGGCAAGCGGCGTACGGCGAACACGGCCGCCGCGCTGTTCGTGGGCGTCGCGATCGTCAGCTGCCTGTCGGTGGTCGCCTCGTCGGCGAAGGCGTCGGTGGCCGGCATCGTCGACTCGGGGCTCACGTCGGACTTTTCGGCCATGTCCGCGTCGAACGGGCGCATTCCCGATGACGCGGTCACGGCGATCGAGAAGACGAAGGGTGTGGGGTCCGTGTCGCGTTCGCGCATGCTGCTCGGCGTGACCTACGGTTCCGGCGACGACAAGACCACGGCGATGACGTTCGCCGAACAGCCGTCGCTGTTCACCGACGTGTTCGCGCCGGTCACGAACTCCGGCGACGCGGACAAGGCGCTGCGCGGCGGCGAACTGGTCGTCGGCATCACGGTCGCCAAGGACAATGGCTGGAAGGTTGGCGACACGGTCACCGTCAACGGCCGGCAGGTCGTCGTCGACAAGGAGGCGACGGCCAAGGCGCAGGCCGACTATCAGCAGCAGGTGCAGAACAACATCGCCGCATTGCAGGCCGAGGCGCAGCGGCTCATGGCCGCGGGCGACGCGGCCGGCGCGCAGGCCAAGGTCGACGAGGCGACGAAGGCGGCCGAGGAGGCGAAGAACGTCGACCCGTCCACACTGGTCAAGACGAAGACCTTGGAAACGCACGTCAAGGCGAGGATCGGCGCGATCATCGAGAACTCGGTGTACCGCTCGATGGTGCTCATGAACGATGCGCTGGCGGGCAAGATCGCCAACGACTACACGATGTTCACGATCATGCTGTTCGTCAACGCGAAGGACGGCGAGGATCTCGCCGCGCTCAAGAAGCGTCTGGTGAACGCGGTGAAGCCGTATTACGTGGTCAACGTGCAGGATCGCGAGGAGTTCAAGTCGACGATGAGTTCGATGGTCGACCAGATCCTCATCATCCTGTACGCGCTGCTCGCCCTGTCGATCGTGATCGCGGTGTTCGGCATCGTGAACACGCTCGCGTTGAGTGTCTCGGAGCGTACGCGCGAACTCGGCCTGCTGCGCGCGATCGGCACGTCGAACGGTCAGGTGCGTGGCATGCTGGCGATCGAGGCGTCGATGATCGCCGTGCTCGGCACGCTGATCGGCGTGGTGGTCGGCACGGCCGCGGGCGTGGTGATCCGGCAGGTGTACGAGTCGAACGGTCTGGAGAAGCTGTCGATCCCGTGGGGTCAGCTCGGCGCGTTCCTGCTGTGCTCGATCGCCGTCGGCATCATCGCCGCCCTGCCGCCGGCCCGTCGCGCGCTCAAGGTCCCCGTCCTCGACGCCGTCGCCACCGATTAAACAGCATCGCGCACAGCGCGATTCCATCTACCGGTTTTTGAAGTAGGCGAAGAGTTGGCGTTCGCGCGTGAGCAGGATCGCGGCGAACCCGCCGAGCAGAAGCCCGGCGAACCCGGCGACGGGCACGCGCAGGAACGTGTTGTACAACGCCGCCATGTTCGCGGGGTTTCCGGTCAGCCACACCCATGCGAACAGCGGGGAGCACAGCAGCACCGCCAGAATCGCCGCCGCCAACAGCTCCAGCAGCACCTGCAGGACAAGCACGCCTTTGGGCAGCCCCGCGTGCAGCGCGGACGCGAATTCGAGCCTGCGCATGCGGATCATCACGAAGCCGAGCGCGAACGCGACCACGAGCATGACCCACGGGGCGAACGCCGTGAGCCGCTCGTCGAACCGGCTCGCCGAGGGCGGCGTGCTGCCGAATCGCGTGTTGAGCTGGCTGATCTGCGGACGCTGCTCCTTACTGGTGATGGTCGCGGTGAGATACACGAGCGTATCGATATCGTCCGGCACGGGCCATGTGCGCACCATGCACACGTCGAACGGCCTCGTGGAGTTGACCGGTTCGAGCACGGCGTACGAATACTGGCCGTCGCGCCCGTCGTCCGGATAATCGTAGACGCCGCGCACGCGCGCGTTTCCCCCGCCCTTCAACGCGACCGTCTGTCCGGCCCGCGCGCCGAGCGTGTCCGCCACGTCCGACGACAGGATGACGCCCATGCCGTTCCCGTCGTCGGCAAGCGCGGGCGAGAACAGACTGACCGCGTTCGGCGTCGTCTCATAGGTGGGGATGCCGGTGGACGGCAGCGTCGCGAACGTGATCTTGCGGCTCGCCTGACGCAGCGCGCCGGCCGCCTGCACGCCGTTGACGCCGACAAGTCCCTCGCATGCGGCGCCGTCGATGCCGTGCTGCAGCGTGATCGTGTACGTGGCCGCGCCGGATTGCGCGTACGAGTCCGCCTCGCCGATGAGTCGATCGGTCTGGGCGAGATCCATGCCGAACAGGAGCGCGATGCCGAGGGCCAGCGCCAGCGTGGCCGCAAGCGTATGGCTGGTGCCGGAGATGATGCTGCGCCACGCCTCGCGCATGGCGATGCGCGCCCTGACACGGGCGACCTGCCGTGGCGGTCGGGGTTCGTCATGCTGCCTGTGCTGCGTCATGCCGGTCTCCCTACTGGTAGTGTTCGAGGTCGATGACGTCGCTGGCCGCGTCGCGCGTGCGATGGTCATGCGTGGCGACGACCACGATCATGCCGGATCGTGACAACGCGCCCAGGTATTGGTCGACCGCGTCGGCGGTGCGCATGTCGAGCTGTGCGGTCGGCTCGTCGACCAGCAGCAGGTCCGCGTTCGTCGCGACGCCGCGAGCCAGCATCAGCCGTTGTGCTTCGCCGCCGGACAGTTCTCCGAACCGTTTGCCGGCGGAATCGGCCAGTCCGAACCGTTCCAGTTGTTCGCGGGCCATGCGTTCGGCGTCGCCGGTCGCGTATCCCTGTCCCAGATACGGCAGCATGACATGGTCGAGCGCAGTGCGCCGGGCCACGCCGATCGGATTCTGGAACACCCAGCTGATCTTGCCGATGTCCCGGCGTACGACCTCGCCTTCGCTGGGTGTCTGCCAGCCTGCGATGATCGACAGCAGCGTGCTTTTGCCCGAGCCGGACGGGCCGACCAGCGCATACACGCGCTCCGGTAGCAAGGTCAGCGTGATTCCCCGGAACAGGCGGGTTCCCTCCCCGAACGCGTGTCCCACGTTCTTCAGCTCCACTACGGGTCCCATGGCGGTCACCTGCATGGCGTCGCGTCGTCGCCGGGCGCGATGTCGATGCGGCCGAGCGAGTCCGTGTCCACGGTGATCTTCGTCTTGCCCAGTTCGGACGCGATGATCGTCACCGGCATCGGCTTGCCGTCGGATGCGACGCAACCCGTGTCGCCGGTCACGTTATACAGGGCGGACGGCGGCACCTCCCACACGTCGAGCGGCGTTTTCAGCACCCAGGTGAACGTGACCGACAATGATCCCGCCGCGCCGCCCGAGCCGCCCGTCGCATCCGACATGCCGTTGGAAGCCGTGCCGTCGCCGGTGGCCATGCCCGCCTGCGTTTTCGCCACAAGATACTCATTGCTTGACATGATCGCGTCCAACTCGCCCTTGTCGGTGATCTCCGTCACGTCGGCGGGCATGTCGAATCTTTTGTCGCCCACGACGATCACGCGGTCGCCGGCTACCACCTGCGTGTTCGGCAGGCTCACCGCAGCGCTGGTCGGCGTCGAACCGGTGGAGAACAGCTCCGTGCCGGACGTGACGCTCTGCCCGACCTTCGCCGTGCATGCGGCTATGGGAGCGGACGTCTGGCTGAGCCACACGAAGTTCGCCGGTCCGATCGCCCATCCGGTGTCCTTGGTGAGCGGTTTGGCACCGACCGATTGGACGAGCGCGTTGTATGCGACGATCGTGTCCCACGTCATCGTATCGGTGTTGGGAGCGGCATAGCCGAGCCGGATCAGCTCGGCGTTCAGCGCCGCCGCGTCGCGACCGCTCATGCCAGATTCAAGCATGCGGTACATCGGCACATCGGTGTGCAGCATCAACTGGCCGACCTCGTCGATCGCATACAGGCTCGAACCGGATCGCACGGTCATGCCGGGCGTACACGAGCTGCTGGTGACCGTGCCCGCTCCGACGGACGTTACGGACTGTCCTGCACCCGACGAAACCGTCACCGTCGCGTTGCGCACATCATCGTACCGGCTTGACACGGGCTTGACGGTCCCGCCCTTCGCTGTCGACACCAGCGTGGGCGGGATCATGCTTTTCGTCAGCAGGAATCCTCCCGCCACACCGCACGAGGCCAGCACCAGTCCTATCAGCACCATCACGGACACCGCCACCGGCGCACCGCCGCTACGCCGCTTGCCTATACGAAATCCCATGACACCCCCTCACCACACCACCACATCGTCCCGGCACGGCCCATTCCGCACCAGTTCTTCCATACTATGCCAACGAACGCCATGACGTGCCTTGCGTGTCGATAAGAAAGAGGATAGACTTCTTTTTTACCGGAGGGAATGGGGGCCGGTTTCGTATTGTTGTGCAGATACGAACTATAACTCCAAGTGCAATACTGCTCTTGTCTGGATGTTTCATTATCTAATAAACAGTAATAAATCACTCAACGATGAGGAAAATATCCATGAAAATGCTACAAAAAATTACTACCGGCGTTATTGCGGCCGGGTTGTCCGTTCTTATAATCGGATCTGGATTTACATTGGCACAGGCTTCGGAAACAATTTCATACGGAGCGGCACCCTGTAATGGGGTTGCTAATGGCTACTACGCGGAAGCAACGACATGGTATTGTCAAGCGCAGCACCACGTTTGGGGCCTTTATAAACCTAATCCAACGCAGGGCGGCACAGTTCATCGTTATGGTGCTTGGATGCCCGCCGGTTTCCGATCCGCAGCGGATCGGACTGACGTTGATGTCGTCGGATACACGGGAACCTACAAAGTGTACATGTAATAGTCAGCAAAGGTGACTGTCGGTCCGCTATCTTGTCTGGAGCGGATCGACAGTCGTACCCGCCAATCGATTGCAGCAAGGAATAATGATGAGACTTAAACGAGTGATAGCACTGTTGCTGCCTGTGCTGGTGTTAGGGTGCCCTGGCTGCGCCACGCAGTCGACGAGCGGTCAGGCTGATCCGTTTTCCGGCCCGTGGGGCGCTTCCCTGAAACAGGTACGTGACGAGTCCGATAACGAGACCGTGCGCAAAGTGCTTGAGGACGGGGTCATCGACGACGCCGAACAGGCCCAGATCGAATCCGATATGACCCAGTGCATGGCCGACCTCGGCTACGAATGGATCTACATCGACAAAGGCGACGGCGGAGAAGCAGTCAACAGCACCGAGCGGACACGGAACGCGACCGGACAGGAATCCAATCAGGCCAAGGAAAAGTGCGGCAAGTCCACCGGATTCGACCCATTGTTGGAACTCGCACGGCAGATACGCAACAACCCCGAACATAAAAATCCCAGCGAACCGATCTTTGATTGTCTTCAACGCAAGGGCCTCGTCGACAGGTCGGTTACATTCGACGAGTACTGGGACTCTATGAAGAGTGGCGACACTAGTTTGAGCGACAAGTTGTTCGACAAGTACAAAGATCCCGAAAACCCCGACTACGATCCACAACAAGCTCAAACATTCCAGCAATGCTCCGTAGCTCCAATGCAGTAAGTCTTGAACAGCAAAAACATGGATGCATTGCTACTCTTTATAAAAATCTATCGCTAAGACAAATCATCACTCAAAGGATGAGCTATGAATACAATAAATATGATGAAAAAAGGTATTGTCATCCCGATAATAGCAGTAGTAATAATCAGTATGATGATTTCGACAGCGCATTCCGCGAAAGCGAGCAGTCAAGCACCTTGCGGGGGATTAGCTACTAGTTTGTATGCGCAAACAACGACACGAGGATGCGAGGCTCAACACGAGGTATGGGGATATTACAAACCCATGCCGCGTGATCCCAATGTATATAGACGAGGGCCATGGATGCCTATGAATTATCAATCCCGTGCGATTCAAGATGATATCGACCGAGTCGGATACACAGGACATTACCGAGTGGAATAAGCAATTAAGATGCGGCCCGTTAAATCTGACGGCGTACCGCTAATCCTTTATTTCATTTGACTCGACAAGCGAATACTGGAACGAGAATCAATGAAAGTCAGACGAGTGATAGCACTGTTGCTGCCTGTGCTGGTGTTAGGGTGCCCTGGCTGCGCCACGCAGTCGACGAGCGGTCAGGCTGATCCGTTTTCCGGCCCGTGGGGCGCTTCCCTGAAACAGGTACGTGACGAGTCCGATAACGAGACCGTGCGCAAAGTGCTTGAGGACGGGGTCATCGACGACGCCGAACAGGCCCAGATCGAATCCGATATGACCCAGTGCATGGCCGACCTCGGCTACGAATGGATCTACATCGACAAAGGCGACGGCGGAGAAGCAGTCAACCCCACCGAACGTGCCCGGGGCAAAACCGCACAGGAAACCAGACGGCATCTGGATGGATGCGGCAAGTCCACCGGATTCGACCCATTGTTGGAACTCGCACGGCAAATACGTAACAACCCGGAGCACAAGGACATCAATGAGCTGATTCTTGAATGTCTGCAACGCAAGAAACTGATCGACAAGTCGATGACACTTGACGAATACTTGTATATGCTGGAGGATCCGGCCGCACGATACAGGGTGCTCGGCCCATACGAGGATCCCGCGTACCCTGATTATGATCCGCTGCAAGCAGGGGTGTTCGTCCAATGCACGACCTCTCCGCAACGCTGACTCAAGTTGACGATGTTGATCTGATCACTACGAACAACGAGACGAGGAACGTATGATGCATCCAATGAAGAAATTTACGGCCGGATTGATAACAATGCTGATGCTAACGTGCGGATTGTCCGGCTGCTCGTCGTCGGATGCCGGTGGCGACGCACCGTCACCACCGGGTGTGACTGCCGGAACGGACACGAACGCCGGCCCATTGACAAGATACGCCAGCCCGAAACGGAAGGACCACACGCTTGAGGATCCGGTAGCCGGCACGTGGAAGACCGACAAGCCGGCCCCGACTCCCATCGACACCGGGTTCGACCGCGTATGGCTCGAGTGCGAACCCAAGAACACGAATTCCAATACCGTGTCATGGCAACGTTCCGAGGATCACACGCGCATATGGCTGCATACCGAAACGACTGTCGGCACCATCGTCGACGAGACACGATCGTGCATGGACAGGATACTGCAGCTCGGCAAAACCTCCGATCCAGCAAACGCACCATCTGAGTGGGAAACGCAAACCGCCGGTCAGTACAGGGTTTACCAGAGGCGCAGCAATGGGGCGTTAGACATCGTATGGCAATACGGGAATCTTCTCATGACTCAAAAAGTCATCGAATATCCCATCTACCGGGTCACGATGCCGGACGCATGGTACATCAGCTACGTGCTCGATTCGACCGTGCACGCTTACCTCTCCGGCAGAGACAGGACGGACCTCGAACTATGCCGCGTCGTTATGTCGTGGTCCGAAGACCCCGGAGATCCCAGCGAGAAACTGATCGAAACGAAGGACATCAACGGGTTCCCCATACAGTTGTGGGTCAGGTACTGGGCATATATAGCGGTCACTGATCCCGACTCGGTCTCACAGGAAGACGCGCGAGCCATGACCGAAATGCAGTCGGGCGGCACCGTGGACTACGACCAGCTCGTCGCCCAGATCAAACAAGGCGACACCAGCGGATTGGCCGCCATCGACGAATACCTCCGTACGCATGTCGCCATCACGGCGACGTCGCAATCGTGAGCGCACGAGGTTGAAAGTAGCCCCAGCTTTTTTGCACGCAAACGGAGCCGGTGACGCTGGAATCCATAAACGCTGGCGTAGGATGGAATCGTCAGTACGGTAGCCGAAGGAGGCCATCATGCCCATTCCCAATGAGATCCCGGCCCATGCGCGCGTGGTCGTGCGCGTGTCGGAAGGCGTCGATCCGGTCGATCATCGCATGAAATACCGCGACTACGTGGGCCATGTCCGCTCGTGGGACGGTCACCGGCTCGAGCTGACGCGCGACGCGGCCGCCAACGGCTCCCGCCCCGAGCAGAACGTCACCATCGACGCGGACACGATCATCACGCTCAAACCGGTGCCCGAACGGCACGTCACCCGCCCCTAGTCGAGCCGCACCACATCATTCCTATACGCTATACGGCGGAACGCACCTGCACGCGCACGGCGTGCTCGCCGGCGAATCCGATGACGTGTTCGCCGCGACGCGCCGACGCCAGCAGATCGGCCTGCCAATGCGCGGGGTCGAACGCGACGTCGCGTTCCTCGTAGCGCACGTCGTCGGTACGCTGGGCCATCTTGTAGTTGCGGAACGGCTGTCCCGCGGCGAAGAAGCGGGTCATTGTCTCGCCGTCCCCGTCGCGCAGCGCATCGGCCACGGCCGTAAGCCGTTCGGCCATTTCGCGCAGCAGACGCTCCACGTTCGCGGCGTCCTCGTCGACCATCGCGCGCGTGCGGTTCGGGTCGGTCAGTGCGACGCGCGTCATGTCGCGCCACGAACCGGCGGCGAGCGCGGCCGCGATGTTGCGGTTCGGATCGTCGACGAGCTGGTTGATGAGCGCCGTGGCGACGACGTGCGGCATGTGCGAGATCAGCGCGGCGGCGCGGTCGTGCGTGTCGTCGTCGAGCACGATGATGCGGTTGCCCGCGCCGTCGACGATCAGTCGCGCGACGTCGAGGAACCGTTCGTACGACGTGTCGTCGCGTACGGTGACCGCCCACAATGCGTCGTCGTAGAGCGCCGGATCGGCGGCCTGCCAGCCGGACAGCTCGTTGCCGGCCATCGGATGCGCACCGACGTAGCACTCCCCCAATCCGGCAGCCTCTACCTGGTCGCGCACCATGCCCTTGACGCTGCCCACGTCGGTGAGCGTGGTCACGGCCGGGTCGAGCACCGGCTGCAATGCGTCGAGGATCGACGGCATGGCCTTGAGCGGGTTGCACAGGACGATCACGCGCGGTCTGGCCACGGCCAGTTCGGCCAGCGAGGCGACGCAGCGGATGCCGTCGGCCTCGGCCTGCGCATACGGGTGGTCGCGATGGTTCCATGCGATGACGGGCACGCCGCGCCGCACGAGCCGGCGGGCGAGCGAGCCGCCGATCAGGCCGAGGCCGACGATGCCGATCGTCATGTCGCGACCGTTGCCATAACCGTCGCCGCGCACGTTGTCACGCGACTTGTCGTTGTCTTCTACCACAGCAGTTCCTTTCGCGTCGTCGTCTCGTTCTGCCATCCGCTCGCGGACAACGTTGCCGAAGTTTCCGAGTCCGGGTCGAGGCGCACGCCGCCGTTGGGCAGCGACCATGCGTAGACGGGCGGGTTCGGCCGTTCCTGACGCGGGTAGACGGCCAACGTTTTCACCCAGTCGCCGTGTTCGGCCACCTCGGTGAGCGCTGTACGGAAGCGCTCCTGCCAGGGGGCGGCGTCCATCGTGGCGATGAAGCTGTACGTGCCGCCGCGGCCCTTGATCGGCCGTGAGATGAAGCTGGTCATGTTCAGTCCGGCGTCGCGCAGCACGTCGAGCAGGTTGGCGAGCACGCCGGGACCGGTGCTGAGCGGGATCAGCGTGACGATCGATTCGAATTCCCCGGTGCGCGACTTGAGTTCATTCAACAGTTCCGGCACTTCGCCACGCGGCGCGAGCACGAGGAAATCTGTGTGTGCGCCGGGATAGTCCTCGACGGCCGTGGCGACGCGTGTCAGCCCGTACAGTTCGCCGCAGATGGACGGGCCGAGCGCGACCTGTCCGGGTTTGAGATCACGGCAGGCGGCCCCGTTCGATGCGGCTGGAGTCGGTTTCAAGCCATGCTCGGCGGCGAAACGGCGGCATTGCGCGAGTCCGTGCGGATGCGCGGTGATCGTCGTGCAATGTGCGACGAGCTCGTCCGCGTTCGCGGCGACGTCGCGGTTCTTTCGTCCGTCCTCTCGCTCGGCTCCGGTGGAACGGACGAACGCGTCGAACGACACGTCGACGCCGACGCGCGCGAACGCGGCGACGTCCGCCGCGTCGATGAGCGCGTCGAGATTCGGCACGACGTAGCCTTCGATGTTGTTCTCCCATGCGATCACGCCCCAGTCGCCGCGCGTCTGCACGGCATTGAGGATCGTGGTCACGTCCGGCTCGGCCTGCAGCGTGATGCCGCCGCAGAGCGGAGACAGTTCGGCCACCGCCTCAAGTGCGGCCTGATGGGTGAACGTGCCTTCCGGGCCGAGATAGTGCAGTGTGCGCACGTTGTGCTCCTGGTTCGCGTCCGTCATGCCCTCGCCGCCGTTCCCTGCCCGGTTTCGGTGTCATGGTCGGCGTCGTCTTCCGCACGTCTCGCATGTGCACCTGTCTGCGCACCATCGTGCGGTGCGGCGGCCGATTCATCAACGGTCGTATCTTGCACGCCGTTCGCGACCGTGCGCATCCGCTTGTCCGGTTCCGCGTCAATGCGGAACCATTTCGGCGGCATCATCAGCAATGCGACCTGCACGACGATGCCGCCGAGCAGCCAGATGTAGCCGGCGTGCTGGCTGAAGTACGGCAGGGTATCGGTATTGAATCCGGCCGGCGTGAGCACGTCGCCGCCCGCGGATCCTGCGGCGATCAGCCATGCGGTCGCCGACGAGACGATCAGATGCACGGCGAGATCGGTCACGCCGCCGCGCGAGCGCGCGCACCACGCCGACATGCCGAGGATCGCGAACGCCAGCACCAGCCCGTACGGGATGTTCATCGACGCGCCCATGCGATGCGCGAACGTGCCGACAAGCGCCGCGGCGACGCCGGCCGCCGCCGTGACCAGCACGCGCAACGGCGCATTCAGCTCATGCGACCACGGCCGCATCCGATCATTCCGAGTTGAAGTCATGCGTTTCAGTATAGGGTCGCCTTGTACTCGCCGCGTACTGCGTGCCACGATCGAGACACCCCAAGGCACAAACTACTGGACTCTTGGACGATCGGCAAGAAACCGGATACTCCCGAGATAAGCTCCAGAGCGTTCTCTCTTGGACTGTGTGATGCGAAAACTGCTTTAGACATTCTGAAGATTCCTCATCAGATCATCGACGGAAGAGAACGTCGCACCCTCATGAGCTTCGGCCTGCCGACGAGCTTCAGCACTCAGCTGGTTCTTCCCTGTAACGCGGAACGGCATGCCATTATCGGTCAACGCCTGACGTAAAACCGTGTTCAGCTCAACCGACCAGTCCAATCCCATCGATTCATACCTCCTTGAAGTGGCCTATTGACCCACGTCTGGCCTCATACACTGGTCTCATAGTCTCATACTGGTCACGCGATGGAAAAACGCGCGGTTCTGCCATCGCGTGACTGGCCGATCACGCACGCGATAGATTGAAACGGGTCAATGCCATCGCGTGACCCCGAAAAACTCGGTTTCGCGGTCACAGGATGGAAAAACAGGCGATTCTGCCATCGCGTGACCAACAGCAAAGTCACGGGATGGAAAATTGGAGCAAAATACCATCCCGTGACCTCGGAACCGCTCCCCAAACCCGGATTCCAAGGTCATAGGATGGAATGGAAACGAGTCAATGCCATCCCGTGACCACAGGCAAAGTCACGCGATGGAAAAACACGCCGAAATACCATCGCGTGACCTGATATGGCATGGCTGACGAGACAAAACCGGTTGGGGGCCTCGGGAATGGATCCCGAGGCCCCCAACCGGTTTAGTCAGACAGGCTTAGCAGGCCTTACTTGCTGGCCTGGTTGTTCTGACGACGCCGAGGCGTTAAACGAACAGTCCAGTGGACTGTTCGTAGCCGAGGTAAGCGGATGCAATACAGGCATCCGCGAAGGCAGCGTCGTCAGAATAATCAGGCTACTTGTTAGCCTGATTATTCTGACGACGCTGCTTGGCGCGCCACTTGTACCAGTCCTCGCGGCCGAGGATGATCTTGCGCACGCGGATGGACTCCGGCGTGACCTCGACGCACTCGTCCTCGTTGGCGAAGTCGAGCGACTCCTCGAGGCTCATCTTGACCGGCGGGGTGAGGGTTTCGAGCACGTCGGCGGTGGAGGAACGCATGTTGGTCATGTGCTTGGCGAGCGTGATGTTCACGTCGAGCTCGTCCGGCTTGTTGTTCATGCCGACGACCTGGCCCTCGTACACGTTGGACTGCGGCTCGACGAAGAAGATGCCGCGGGCCTGCAGACGCTGCATGGCGTACGGGGTGGCCACGCCGGCGCGGTCGGAGACCATCGAGCCGTTCTGGCGGGTGACGATGGCACCGGCCCACGGCGCGTAGCCGGCGGACAGCGAGGAGGCGATGCCGGTGCCGCGGGTGGCGGACAGCAGCGCGGTGCGGAAGCCGATCAGGCCACGTGACGGCACGGTGAACTGCAGGCGCACCCAGCCGGAACCGTGGTTGGACATGGAGTCCATACGGCCCTTGCGGTCGGCGAGCAGCTGCGTGACGGTGCCCATGTACTCTTCCGGCACGTCGATCGTGGTGTTCTCCATCGGCTCGTTGATCACGCCGTCGATGGTCTTGGTGACGACCTGCGGGCGGCCGACGGTCAGCTCGTAGCCTTCGCGGCGCATCTGCTCGGCGAGCACGGCCAGCGCGAGCTCGCCGCGGCCCTGCACCTCCCACGCGTCCGGACGCTCGGTCGGCAGCACCTTGATGGACACGTTGCCGATGAGCTCGCGGTCGAGACGATCCTTGATCATGCGGGCGGTGAGCTTGTGATCCTTGCCTTCGCGGCCGGCGAGCGGGGAGTCGTTGACGCCGAAGGTCATGGAGATGGCCGGGTCGTCGACGTGGATGAGCGGCAGCGGCTTCGGGTCGTTCGGGTCGACGATGGTCTCACCGATCATGATGTCGTTGACGCCGGCGACGGCGACGATGTCGCCCGGGCCCGCGGATTCGACCGGCTGACGGTCGAGGCCCTGCGTGCGCAGCAGCTCGACAACGCGGAAGTTCTCGATGGAGCCGTCGACGCGGGACAGGCCGTAGGTCTTGCCCTTCTCGAGCGTGCCGTTGTAGATGCGCACGAGGCCGAGTCGGCCGAGGAAGTCGGAGGAGTCGATGTTGGCGACGTGGGCCTGCAGCGGCGCGCCTTCCTCGTACTCCGGGGCCGGGATGTACTTGATGATGTCCTCGAAGAGCGGCTCGAGGTTGTCGTTGTCCGGCAGGGCGCCGTTCTCCGGCTGGTTGGCGGAGGCGTAGCCGGCCTTGGCCGCGCAGTAGACGACCGGCAGGTCGAGCAGGTGGTCGAGGTCGAGGTCGATGCCTTCCTCGACGACGTCCTGGGCGAGGCCGAGCAGCAGGTCGGTGGATTCGGAGACGACCTCTTCGATGCGGGCGTCCGGACGGTCGACCTTGTTCACGCACAGGATGACCGGCAGCTTGGCCTCGAGGGCCTTGCGCAGCACGAAGCGGGTCTGCGGCAGCGGGCCTTCGGAGGCGTCCACGAGCAGGACGACGCCGTCGACCATCGAGATGCCGCGCTCGACCTCGCCGCCGAAGTCGGCGTGGCCGGGGGTGTCGATGATGTTGAGCGTGATGCCGTCCGGGTAGCCGTACTTGGCGGCCAGCGGGCCGGTGTACTCGACGGCCGTGTTCTTGGCGAGGATGGTGATGCCCTTCTCGCGTTCGAGATCGTTGGAGTCCATCACGCGATCCGGCACGGCCTCGCGCTCGTTGAACACGTGGGACTGCTGGAGCATTGCGTTCACCAGCGTGGTCTTGCCGTGATCGACGTGCGCCACGATCGCCACATTTCGAATATCACCACGAACCGCCATCGAAAACCTCTCTTAATCGACTTGTCGTTGCTTGCGTAAATTTCAATCGGGTCGGGAACTGGTTCACCCTGTTCTTTGCACACAAACCGGCCCAAGCATACCGGAACGCTTCGACGGAGGCGATATGCACCGTACGTGATCCAGCGTCCCAACCGTCACGTTCGCCGCCAGATCGCCGTTGGTTGAGTCACCGTCGGTTCATCATCGAGTCGCAGTCAGCTGGTTCGCCGTCAGTTGTCTCGTCGTCAACCCGTCGTCGGCCTGTAGTCAGTCCGTCGTCAGCGCAGACATCACCGCATCGGCCGCGCCCCGCACCGCCGTCGCATCCGCCGCTCCGTCCGCCGCACGCTGCGCGAGCCGGTCGAGATCCTCTCCTGCCAGTCCGTCCGCGGGCCGCTCGTCCGCGACGTACCGGTAAACGGCGGCCGGCCGCTGCCGTCCTTCGCGGACCTTCTCCCCCGTTTCGACGATGCTGCCGCTGGAGAGCATCTTGCGCCGGAAGTTGGCCAAGTCGACGCTGTCCCCGGTGATCGCCTCGGTCAATCCGTGCAGCTGACGCAACGTGAATTCTGGTCCGACAAGCCGTGCGACGAGCTCGGGATAGGCGATGCGTTCGCGCAGCTGACGCAATGCATGATCGATGATCTGCCGATGGTCGAACGCGAGTTCGGGCAGTTCGTTTTCGGGGAACCAGCGTACGTTGTCCGCTTCGGCGAAGTCGCGCGTTTCGGCCTGTCCGACGAGCGCCCAGTAGACGATCGACACCATCGGCAGACCGCCGCGGGAGCGGTCGGGGTCGCCGAACGTGTGCAGCTGTTCGAGATATTTCGGATGCAGGCTGGTGGTCGATTCGAGCGCGAGATACGCGGACTGTTCGAGCGACTGGTCGGCACGCAGGTCGCCGCCGGGCAGCGCCCATCGGCCTTGGAACGGCTGGCGTACGCGGCGCACGAGCGGCAGCCACAGCCGGCCGCGGCCCGCGTCGCAGGCCGGTCCGAGCGCGAGGATCACGACGGATACGCCGATCTGCGGCGGCTGCATCCTGCGTTCGCTGACGTTGCTGTATCCCATTGCCGCACTCCCTGTCTCGCACGATTCGTCGCGGATGCGAACGGGTCGTCTCAACCCGTTCGCATCCGTATTCAGCCCGATATTGTAATGGTGCCAATGACCATAAATGGCTCTTCGCATTGTGCCGTGTATGGGTTTGCGAGTGCGTCCGGCCGGTTTCGGAATCGCGCTGTGCGCGATGCGGTGTTGTTGGCGGCCTTCGGCCGCGGAGCTCCCCCACCCGACTTCGTCGGGAGCCCCCTCAGTGAGGGGGGGGGGGCCGAGGCTCCGCCAGCTTTACTACCGACAGCTACTTCGGTTGCCGTCGGCTTTACCGACTACAAGATGCCACGCACGGCGACGGGAGTGTTCGCAGGCAACACAGCATCGCGCGGTAGCGCGATTCCAATTGCCCGTTGCCGGGTCACTTACCGTTCTGCGGACGCGACGTCGGCGAGAGCCTCGGACGGCGGCAGGAACGGGGCGAGTTCGGGCAGCTGGGCAAGACTGTCCAATCCCATTTTGTCGAGGAACAGTTCGGTGGTGACGAGTCGTGCGGCACGCGATTCGGGATCCGCGCCGTCCTCGCGCACAAGTCCGCGCACGGTGAGCGAACGGATCACGCCGTCCGAGTTCACGCCGCGGATCGCCGTGACCTGCGCACGCGTGACCGGCTGCTGGTAGGCGATGATCGCGAGTGCCTCCATCGCGGCCTGCGACAGTCGCGCGGTCTGACCGTCGGTGACGAACGCGGTGACGACCGGCTCGAACACGGCGCGGCTCGCGTACTGCCATCCGCGTGCGGTGTGGCGCAGTTCGAATCCGCGCTGTTCGGCGTCGTAGTCGGCGCGCATCAGGTCGAGCGTCTCGCCGATCACGGCCGCGCTGCGTCCGAGCACGCGCGCCAGATCGGCTTCCTGCTGCGGCTCGTCGGCGGCCATAAGCACCGCTTCGAGGCAGGCACGCAGGCCGCCCTCGTAGTCGTCCGTATGCTGTGCCGGCGCCGCGTCCGTCGCTGTGGCGTCCGGCATCGCGCCGTTTGCCGTATCGACTGCCGTTCCGGCCATCTCGTTGACCGCCGTGCCGGTTGGTTCCGTTGCCGTCATGCAAAATCCTTTTCGCTGATATCCGTCGTCATGTTGTCGTCCTCACCGTCGGCCGAACCGGCGGTACCGCGCGGCCAACGCAGGTGCAGCGGCTCGTACGGTCCGTCCTGCTTGAACTGCAACGACCCTTGCTTGAAGAAGGCGAGCACGGCGAGGAAGCGCGCGACGACCTGCGCCTGCGAAGCCGCGTCCTCGACCAGTTCGTCGAAGGTGAGCGATTCGCCCTCCCCCAACGCGCGCAGCCGGTCGCGTACCAGCGCGGCCTGTTCCTTGAGGTCGGCGGGCGGCACGTGCAGCTGGTGTGTGGTCACTTCCTCCGGCGGCCGGTTGGCGATGGCCCGCGCCGCGAGCCGTGCGAGGTCGAGCGGCGTCGCGGTCAGCGCAAGTTCGGGCAGGATCGACGCGACGGCCGAATCGATCGACGCCGGATGCGGGTATCGGCCGGCGTTCGCGGCGAACCGTGCGCGGAAGTCGGCGGCGGCCTGTTTGAACGCACGGTACTGCAGGAGGCGCGCGAACAGCAGATCGCGCTCACGCAGCGCCTCCATGCTCGCGTCGTCACGCGGTCCCTCGTCGGTGCCGGGCAGCAGCGCGGCGCTTTTCGCTTCGACGAGAATCGAGGCGACGTCGACGAATCCGCTGGCCTCGTCCATATTGCGCGCGAAGTCCATGCCGCGCACATAGGCGAGGAACTCCTCGGTGATCGCCGACAGCGACACTTCGGTCAGGTCGAGACGGCGGTTGGCGATCATGCCGAGCATCGCGTCGAACGGACCGGAGTACACGTCGAGCGTCACACGGAAACCGCGATCCGCACGATCCGTTCGCTCCTGACACTCCGTCTCCGATACGTCAGCGGCTGGCTGCGCACCGGCGGACGCGCCGCCGTCCCCTGCCGATGCGGCTGCCGTGGACCCCGTATCAGTCATATCAGGCTTGTCGGCCATATCAGGCTTGTCGGCCATATCAGGCCCATCAGGCGTGGTTGTGGGTTCGGTCGTTGCCACGTTCAGGCGATCACCCCGCGGGCGACGAGTTCGCGGGCCACCTCGCGGTACTCCTTGCTGGTCTTGTGGCCGGGCGCGAAGATGGTGATCGGCGCGGCGGCGACCGTGGAGTCGGGCAGCTTGATAGACCGGGAGATGACCGTGTGGAACACCTTGTCCTGGAACGCCTCGTAGATGCGCTGCAGCACCTCCTCGCAGTGCAGCGTCTTCATGTACATGGTCACGAGCACGCCGTACACCTGCAGGCCGGGATTGATGCGCGACTGCACCTTCTCGATCGACTGCATGAGCAGGGCGACGCCGCGCAGCGCGAAGAACTCGGCGGCCACGGGGATGATCACGCCGTCGGCCGCGGTGAGCGCGTTGACGGTGAGCAGACCGAGCGAGGGCTGACAGTCGACGATGATCACGTCGTATTCGTCCTTGATGGGGCGCAGCACGCTGGCGAGGATCTGCTCGCGGCCGACCTCGGTGACCAGCTGCACTTCGGCCGCGGACAGGTCGATGTTGGCCGGGATGATGTCGAGGTTCTCGAATTCGGTGTGCTGGATGACCTCGTGCACGTCCATGCGCGGGTTGAACAGCGCCGTGTAGATCGTGTTGTCGACGAGGTTCGCGTTGATGCCGAGGCCGACGCTGGCCGCGCCCTGCGGGTCGAAGTCGACGATGAGCACGCGACGGCCGTATTGGCTGAGCGCGCCGGCGATGTTGATGGAACTGGTGGTCTTGCCGACACCGCCCTTCTGGTTGCACATGGCGATGACCCGCGCGGGACCGTGCTGTTTCAACGGTTCTGGTGCGGGGAAGGTCTCGTATTCGCGTCCAAGCAGATCGGTAGGCATACTAGTTACCTTATCATCTCCGTCATTGAGGGAACCCCGTCGCGCCGAGCGTTCGTCCCGTGGGGCCCGAACGCGGCGCTGCAGGCGTGTTCCGCTGAAAAATCCATGCTTATTATGGTCGCACGTTTGTACGAATCGGCTGTGCGCGCATCTTCCGCGTGTCCTGCCGCGCGTTTCCGCCGGCCATGCCGCGACGGTTGCGATCGCGGCAGTCGTTCCGCCGGCTCACCGGGCCCGCGGATGGGCGGTCAGGTAGGTCTCGATCAGATTCTCCGGACTGACATGCGTGTAGATCTGCGTGGTGGTCACCGAGGCATGGCCGAGCAGCTCCTGCACGGTGCGCACGTCGGCGCCGCCCTGGATGAGATGCGTGGCGAACGAGTGGCGCAGCGTGTGCGGATGCAGCGGCTTGTCGATGTGCGCACGTTCGCCGGCGAGCCGGACGATCTCCCACACGGACTGCCGTGACAGCCGTTTGCCGCGTTTGTTGAGGAAGATCGCGCGTCGTTCCGGCTTGGTTTTCGCCACGGATTCGAGCACGGGCCGGCCTGCGGCGATGTAGCGGCGCAGCGCCTCGCACGCGTAGGTGCCGAGCGGCACGAGACGCTGCTTGGATCCCTTGCCGGTCAGACGCGCGACATGCTCGTCGAGGTCGATATCGGCGAGGTCGGCGCCCACCGCCTCGGAGACGCGAGAGCCGGTCGCGTACATGAACTCGAGCAGGGCCTTGTCTCGCAGCAGCGCGGCGTCTTCGATCGAGGCGACCGTCGTGGGGGATGCCGTCGCCGCAGAGATCGGCGGGTTTTCCGGTATTGCCGTGGACGGCCGTGGCACCGCGTCGAGCAGGCGCGCGACCTCGTCCACGGTGAGCACGTCGGGCAGCGTGGAGGCGCCCTTGGGCGGCTTGACCGCGGCCGACACGTCGTCGGTCACCACATGTTCGGCCAGCGCGAACCGGTGGAACATGTGCACGCTGGCGAGACGGCGCGACTTGCTGCGCGCGCTTTCCCCGGCCGCATCGAGTGAGGCCACGTAGTCCTCCACATCACGACGCGTGATACGCGCCGGATCGGCGATGCCACGCTCCCCCAACCACGCGAAGTACTTGCCGAGATCGGACTCGTAGGCGGCGACCGTCGCCGCCGACAATCCCCGTTCCACCGCGATATGCGCGATGAATCGTTCGCGCAGACGCTTCAGCCCGTTGTCCGCGTCGCTCATGATCCCCCTATCATATCGTGGCGGAAACACGAAACCCCGCACGATGGCGGGGTTTCAATGCGTAAGACCTATCCTTGCGGATGCCGGTCTCAGGCCTCGACCGGGGCGTTCACGTCCTCCGGCAGAGCGGCCTTGGCGGCCTCGACGATGGCCTTGAAGGACTCCGGGTCGGAAACGGCGATCTCGGCGAGGGCGCGACGATCCAGCTCGATGCCGGCGAGACGCAGACCCTGGATGAAGCGGTTGTAGGTGATGCCCTCAGCGCGGACGGCGGCGTTGATGCGCTGGATCCACAGCTTGCGGAAGTCGCCCTTGCGAGCCTTGCGGTCGCGGAAGTTGTAGGTAAAGGAGTGGAGCAGCTGCTCCTTGGCCTTGCGGTACAGACGGGAGCGCTGGCCGCGGTAGCCGGAAGCCCTCTCGAGAACGACGCGACGCTTCTTGTGGGCGTTCACTGCGCGCTTGACACGTGCCATATTCTATTCCTCAGCTTTCTAATGACGTTTTGTTTCGAATCGGCTCGGCGTCAGAGGCCCAGCAGCTTCTTCATGACCTTGGTCTGGCCGTTGGCGAGCACGGCGTCGGCCTTGAGCGCACGACGCTTGCGGGCGGACTTGTGCTCCAGGTTGTGGCGCATGGCGCTGCCGGCCTGCATCAGCTTGCCCTTGCCGGTGACACGGACGCGCTTGGACGCGGCGGAATTGGTTTTCATCTTCGGCATTGCTGCCCTCCTTGTTGGTTACTTCGTTTCGGAAGTCTGGTTGTCTTCGGCACCGGACACCGATGCCTGCGCCTCGGCTGCGGCCGCGGCCGTCGCCTCCTGCTTGGCCGCCAGACGTGCCGCCTGACGGGCCTGACGCTCGGCGCGCGACTGGTCGCCGCGACGACGCTGTTCGGACTGGGTGTGCACCTTCTTGCCCTTGGGCGCAAGCGTCATGATGATGTTGCGGCCCTCCTGCTTGGGAGCGGACTCGATGGTGCCGTACTCCTGCACCTCGTCGGCCAGTCGCTGCAGCAGTTCCACGCCGCCGATCGGGCGGGACTGCTCGCGACCACGCAGCATGATCGTGACCTTGACCTTGTCGCCGCCGCTCAGGAAGCGGGTGACGTGGCCCTTCTTGACCTGGAAGTCGTGCTCGTCGATCTTCAGGCGGAAGCGGATCTCCTTGATCTCCGCGGTGCTCTGATTGCGGCGGGCTTCACGGGCCTTGATCTTCTCGTTGTACTTGAACTTGCCGTAGTCGATGAGCTTGGCGACCGGAGGCTTCGCGTTGGGCGCCACCTCGACGAGATCGAGGTTCGCTTCCTTGGCCAGGTTCAGTGCGACGGAAGTCGCGATGACTCCCACCTGCTCGCCGTTCGGGCCGATCAGACGCACCTGGGAGACGCGAATCTCGTCGTTAATGCGTGGTTCGTCGCTGATGATGACTCCAATCCTCATGTTCTCCGAAGCGGGTCCACCGGCGTCTTTCGCGACATTCGAATTCATGGCACAACCGAACCAACGCCTTCGCGGCATCGATCACAAAACCACACGTCGATCTCATCGATATCGTGCTATGCGCGACAATCATCATGCGCGCCCGACCGCGACCATTCTCGTCGCGACCGGCAGGCTGTTGCCTTGAACCCGAGGCCATGAAAGGCTTCCAGGTGGGGTTGCCCCGCTTTCTTGATTTCTCAAGCCTTGTAGATACTACCACATCGCCGCCACCGGCGTGTCGCGCTACTGCACGGCCTTGAGCAGTCCGGAGATGCCCTCACGCTTGAGCAGCTCGCGATACGGCCCGGCCTGTTCGGCGATGATGTTGTCGATCGCGCGCATGCCGAGCACCTCGACGGGCGCCTTGTCGTCGGTCAGGATCGTCGCGTCCGTCTCATCGCGCGGATCGCGGACCGTCTCCATCCGTCCGGCCACGTCGTGCATCGTCGCGGCGAGCTCGTGGCTGTGCGTGCGATCGTATGCGCGCGTCTCGAGCGTGCCGGGATCGGACAGCGAGGACATGCGCTCGTCCTCCTTCATCGCCGTGGTCGCCCCGACGATGTCCATGGTCTTGGCGAACAGTTCGCGGTTCGTCGTGCCGGGCACGTCGGCCGTGCGCACGTTGTCGGAGCCGAATACGGTCGAGATCGTGTCGGTGAGCGCCTCGTTGATCGAGCCGGCCCCGTCGGAGATCATGTTCATGTTGACGACCATCACGCCGCCCGGTTTGAGATGCCCGTACACCATCGCGAAGAACTCGGTCGAGCTCATCTGGAACGGGATCGTGATGTCCTGATACGCGTCGACCATGATCACGTCGTACGTGTCGTGGCTGGCGGCCAGCCACGCGCGCCCGTCGTACGTGGACACGTCGATGTCGCCCGGCTCGTCGAAGTACTCCCCCGCCAGACGCGTGATCTTGCCGTCGATTTCGACGCCTGTGATCTTCATGTCGGGATAGTACTGGCGCAGCTGCCGCGCGTACGTGCCGGTGCCCATGCCCAGGATCAGCGCGGAGTCGGCCTTGTCCGCCAGCGCCGGCGCGGCGAGCGCGGTGTCGTAGTACATGCCGGTCAGCCCGGGCTGCTTCATGGTGACGGACTGCACGCCGAAGAGCACGTTGGTCGACAGGATCATGCGGTCCGACAGGTTCTTGACCTGCAGGTAGTTGTAGATCGACTCGCCCTCGTAGGCGACGACCGACTGGTTCTCCCAGAACGCGAAGCCGCTCATCGGCGAGAGCACGCCGGAGGCCACGAAGATCACGGCCGCGACGGCGCAGGCGACGCGGCGGATGCGCGTGGCGAGGAAGTACACGATCGGCAGGCACAGGAGCAGTCCGGAGAAGATGAGGAACGTGACGAACGTGCCGACGGCGGGGATCGTCACGAACGTCGGCAGGAACGTGCCGAGGATCGAGCCGACGGTGTTGCAGGCCGACAGCCGCCCGACGACGGACGCGTTGTCCTCGAGCGAGTCGGTGGCGAACTTGTTGAGGCCCGGCGTGACGGTGCCGAGCAGGAACAGCGGCGGCACGAAGATGATCATGCAGCTGACGAACGCGGCGATGACGAGGAAGTTCGTGGAGACGGTGACGATGAGCAGGCCGGAGATCGCGATGATGAGGTATTTGCCGACCAGCGGGATGAGCGCGATCCACACGGCGGCGACGAGGATGCGGAAGTACAGCTTGTCCGGGTTCGGGTCCTTGTCGGCCCAGCGTCCGCCGAAGACGGCTCCCAGCGCGAGCGCGATCATGATGGTGCCGATGATGATGGTCCACACGATCTGCGAGCTGGAGAAGTAGGGCGCGAGCAGTCGCGACGCGCCGAGTTCGGCGGCCATGACGGCCATGCCGGAGAAGAATTCGGTGACGTACAGGAAGATCTTCGATCTGAGGATCGGCCGTTCCGTCTTCGCATCCGCCTTCGCCATGTCGTCTCCCGTTCTTCCGTGTCGCCAGTACTTCTCGCGAGACTACACCACCGTGCGTCTCGGCGCATTGCCCGTTCACGCCCGGAGCGTGGCGTACAGTGAGGCGCATGAGCGAACAGACTTGCGTGATTTTCGCGGCGGGCGAATACTACGATGATCCGATCGACGTGCCGGACGGCGCGTTCGTGATCGCGGCGGACGGCGGATTGGACCATACGCGCGCGTTGGGCGTGCGTGCGGACGTGGTGATCGGCGATTTCGATTCGCTGCACGGCGCGCGTCCGACGGATGCGGAGCATACGATCACGCTGCCGAGCGAGAAGGACGATCCGGATCTGCTGAGCGCGCTCAAGGTCGGCTGGTCGCGCGGCTGCCGCACGTTCCACATATACGGTGCGTTGGGCGGGCGCATCGACCACACGATTTCCGCGATCCAGCTCATGGCGCTGCTCGCGCGGCACGGCGGCATCGGCTTCCTGCACGGCGACGGCACGATCGTCACGGCGATCCGCGACGGCGCGCTCTCGTTCGCCGCGCATGAGACGACGCCCGGGCGCATGGTGTCGGTGTTCTCGCATTCGGACGTGTCTCGTGGCGTGAACGAGCCGGGACTCAAGTACGAGCTGATCGACGGCACGCTGACCAGCGACGTGGTGCAGGGGGTCAGCAACGAGTTCCGTTCCGGCGTCGCGGCCGAGATCAACGTGCACGACGGCACGCTGATCGTCACGTTCCCGGCCGAGTCGCCGACGCCGCATGTGACGAGATACCGTGAGTTCGGGGGCGATTTGGGCGCGCTCGACACGCACGTCTCCCCCATTCTCGTGAAATAGGCCACATCGGAGCGCCGGCATGGTCCTGCGCGACGCGCGCGATGCGCATGGCGCTTCGGGCTCGCGGCAGCCGCTTCCGACAGCGGAAGGATCGGACGCAACCCTTATGTGAGCGTTCACGCAAAGTTTGCCCGACAGGCGAAAACACACCCGCGAATCGTTGCGAAAGGTACAGGCGACGCATTAAAGTGAGACATGTTGGTAAACAATGGCCCCAACATGTCTAGGCATGTGCCGGGTCACCCTACAAGGGAGAATTACATGACAGTTAAGATTGGTATCAACGGTTTCGGTCGTATCGGTCGTCTTGCCTTCCGCCGCATCTTTGACCTGCAGCAGAAGGGCGGCGAGGCCGCCGACATCGAAGTCACCGCCATCAACGATCTGACTTCCCCGTCCGCTCTCGCCTACCTGCTGAAGTACGACTCCACTCACGGCACCTTCAAGCACGCCGACGGCACCCCGGTCGACGTCAAGGCCACCGACTCCGCCATCGTGGTTGATGGCAAGGAGTACCCGGTGTACGCCGAGCCGGATGCGAACAACATCCCGTGGGTCAAGAACGACGGCGTCGAGTTCGTGCTCGAGTGCACCGGCTTCTACACCTCCGCCGAGAAGTCCCAGGCCCACCTGAACGCCGGCGCCAAGAAGGTCCTCATCTCCGCCCCGGCCAAGGACGCCACCACCCCGACCGTCGTGTTCGGTGTGAACCACGAGATTCTGAAGCCGACCGACAACATCGTGTCCGCCGGCTCCTGCACCACCAACTCCATGGCCGCCATGGTCAAGCTGCTCAACGACAAGTGGGGCATCAAGGTCGGCTTCATGACCACCGTGCACGCCTTCACCGGCACCCAGATGATCCTCGACGGCCCGCGCGGCAAGAAGTCCGGCCGCGACCTGCGCGCCGCCACGATCAACACCATCCCGCACTCCACCGGCGCCGCCAAGGCCATCGGCAAGGTCGTCCCGGAGGTCAACGGCAAGCTGCAGGGCCACGCCCAGCGCGTCCAGGTCCCGGACGGCTCCATCACCGAGCTGACCACCGTGCTTGAGAAGGAGACCACCGTCGACGAGATCAACGCCGCGTTCAAGGAAGCCTTCTCCGAGACCCCGTACTACGGCTACAACGAGGATGGCATCGTCTCCGGCGACATCATCGGCGACACCCACGGTGGCGTCTTCGATCCGACCCAGACCGACGTCAACACCGTTGACGGCGTGACCATGGCCCGCACCGTCGCCTTCTACGACAACGAGTACGGCTTCACCTCCAACATGGTGCGCACCCTCGAGTACTTCGCCGAGATCTCCGAGTGAGCCCGGCACGTGACCCGCTAGGATCACGCTAGGTACCGCTAAGGCCCCTTCCCGTCTAATCCGGGAAGGGGCCTTTTTGTATGCCGGATTCGTAAACGCGAGGAGCCGTCAATGCCGGTTCTTCCTTTGTCGTTCCAGCAGATAGGCGAACCGACCGCCGTCACGGACGGCGAGATCGTCGAACCGCCCCTGTTCGACCAGACGTCCGTCCTCGATCACCAGAATACGGTCGGCGTGCACACAGGATTCGACGTCGTGCGTCACCACCACGACGGAGACTCCCCGCACCAAGGATCTCAATCGGCGAAAGAATCTGGCCTGCGCCTCCGGATCGAACGCCGAGGTCGGCTCATCAAGCAGATAGAGCCGTCGCCCAGGCACGGCCAGCAAGCGAGCCAATGCCACACGACGCGTCTCGCCGCCACTGATGTTCATGTTGTCCGGTTCCAACGATTCGACGTGCCGATCGATGCGTGACAGCAGCGAGTCGCTCGCCCCGACATCCTTGAGCAGTCGTTCGGCCATATCCTCCGGCTCCGACGCGCATCGAGCATGGCCCGTCAGACCGGACAGCACATTGTCCCGAACGGTGCCGGAAAAGAGATGCTGCTCCTGTGGAAGCACCCCGACCATATCCATGTACCTGTCGAAATCCAGATCGCGGGTATCGACGCCATTGACCAATACACGACCCTTCGTCGGCTGCAGCACGCCAGACATCAGCCCCAGCATCGTCGACTTGCCCGCGCCGTTCAATCCGACGATCGCGGTGATGCCGTCATCCATGTGCAGGGTCACATCCCGCAGAGCATATGCATCCGAACCGTCGTAGGAAAACCATACCCCCTCGAAATCCACCGTCATGGTCGATTCGATGGAGGCTCCCGTCATATACGTCTTGTCATGCGAATGGTTCCCACCGGCCCCGGGCCGATCCGACCGCCCCGCATCGGACTTTCCCCGCCCCGGATCAGCCGTGAGCATGGATACCACATTGCCCAGATGCGGCGAGACGCGTCGTATCTGCCGATGGGCGTTCATCGCCTGCACGCCGCTGGCCATCGCCTGCGCGCCGATGCCGACGAACAGGGGGAAACGATACAGTACGCCGGCATCGATCACCGAAGCGACGGCAAGGGAGCCGATCAGCACCACGAACAGCACGATCTGACGGATGAGGAAACGCCGTTGGCCTGAGGCTATGCCGTTCATATAGATAAGGTTCTCGCGCAGCCCCCGATCGTTGAGCTCACGATACCGTCGTTTGATGAAATCGCCGGCATGGAACGAATCGATGACCGCATGGACCGGATAGCGGTGCACGATGTCGAAAATATAGTATCTGCGTTGACGTTCCGTACGCAATATGTCGTCGAACACCTTGGAATCGCCCTCATCGGGCGTCATCATGGTGACCGCCGCCCAGACCAGCAGCATCACCGCCACGAACGCGGTGACGATGCCCAATGCCGGACTGGCGACGACAATACCGGTCAGCAACCACGCCAGACCGGCCACATACACGATCGCCGAACATCCGAACGCGGCGAAATCGAATACATAGGCGACATTGCGGCCGACACTGCCGATATACGCGACATCGAACCGGTAATCCGCGAGCCGGTCGGCCAATCCCTGCCCGGCTCGCCGACCCGGATCGGCTTCGAACACGGCACGCAGCGCATCGTCGGCGCACCGGTCGTCGAATCGTTTGCCCGTCGTCGCGACCGAGACGTCCAGCAGGGCGGCGGCGAGCTGCAGGATGACGTCGCCGACGATGAACATGCATAGCGGGACCGGCGGAATGACGATGGGGGTGATGCTCAGCCGCATGAAGCACCAGTTGATCGCAGCGATGCGCAGGAACACATCGCCGAGCCGACATGCCGTACGCGCCGATTGCACGGCGATCAGTCCACCACCGCGTTTCATCACGATCGACAGCAACGCGTCATAGTTCTTGTCGATGATCGTCATTCCGTCGCCTCCTCGCCGTCCGTCACCTGTACGGCGAACAAGTCGCGGTATGCACCCGTCTCCCCGATCAGCCGTTTGGGATCTCCGGACTGCACCACGGTACCGCCGTCGAGCACGTAGGCGATGTCGCAAAAACTCGTCGTGCCGACGTTATGCGAGACGAACATGAGCGTGCGATCACCGGCCAATGCCGACATCAGCGCGTAGAACTCGTCTTCCTTGACCGGATCGAACGCCGAGGTCGGTTCGTCGAAGATGCAGATGCGCTGTGGATGCAGCAGCACGCGTGCGACGAGCATCGACCGTTTCTGCCCGCCCGACAGCTGTGTGGCGTCCGGATCGAGCTCCGTGCCGAGGTACGTGCCCGTGCCGTGCGGCAGCGAGTCGACCTTGTCGAGCAGGCCCACGGAGCGCAGCACGTCGCGTATCCGGTCGTCGGACGCGTCCATGCCAAGTTTCAGATTGTCCGCGATGGTCAGGGAGAACAGCGAATTGTCCTGCGGTAGCAGCGAGACATGCGCCCGTGCGAACGCACGGTATTCGTCGTAGCCGACTTCGCGTCCGTCGATGAGGATATGGCCTGCTGTCGGCTGCAACAGCCCGGCGATGACGCTGACGAGCGTGGTCTTGCCCGCGCCGTTGCTGCCGACGAAGGCGATGGACTGTCCGGACCGATAGGTGAGATTCACATCGTGCAGGATGTCTTCCGAATCCGGTGACGGCCGGTATCCGATGCCGCGGAAGGTCACGGTCACGCCATCATCCGCGGCAGCGGCGGCATCGCCCGCACTATGGGCCATGGCCTTATGAGCCGTCACGGCGGCTCGCTCGTCGACGTATGCGTACCAGTCGCGCATCATCGGCGCGTTGCGTCGCAGATCGCGCACCGTCTCATACGCCCCCTGCACCGTATTCGCCATGTTCATGCACAGCATGACATACAGGAACAGCGTGGCGTACGGCATGTCCGTCCCGCCGTCCGACGCGACGACGAGAATCACCGCAAGGGTCGAGACAAAGGCGATGACGCCATTCGCCGCATTCGCCGAAGACCGGATGCCTTCGACCCCGAGCATTGCGCCGATGATGCCATCAGTGTCGCGCCGGTTATGCGCCAGCAGCCACGGCAGCAGGCGGTTGTATACGATGTCGTCGCCGCGCGACTTGTCGCTTTCCTGTCCGGACAGCAGGTTCTGCTTCGACCGCCGGACCGACAGATCATGCTCTCGCCGTTCGACCGAGCCGGATTGCATGGCCAATATGGCCACGCTGATCGCGTTGCACGCGACGACGACGGCCAACGCCTTGACGTTGAGCATACCGAGCACCGCCACGCTCGTCACGAGCGTGACCATCCATGCGACAAGACGCAGCTGCTGGTTGATCTGATATTCCAATCCGCGGTTGCCCGCGCTGAACACGGCGCCGGACGCCGCGTCGATGCGCGTCTGTTCGTCGACGGATTGCAGCGTCTCATAGTCGGTGTCCATGACAAGGTCGCCGAAACCGCTGATACGCCGGTAACGGTAGGTGAACGTGTTCGTCTCCATGGCGCTGCGCGCATCGAACGCCAGTAGTTTCAGCCCTGCATAGACGCCGAGTGACGCCAGCAGCATGGCGAGCTTCGCCGTCCAAGCGAACGAGAGCATGCCAGCGATGACGATCACCGCAGTGCCCAATAGCAGGTTCGCCATATCATCCAGAATCGTCAGCAGCAGATACATCCCGACGACACGTCGACCGCGAGCATCCTGTTCATGCCAGAATTCCCGGAACGAGCGCAATGGACCGGCGGCCTTGCCCACGTCGCCCCCCATGTGCGTGCAGACTGTCGGGCTTACCGAATCATCGCCTTTCCCCATATACGTAGACTATACGCCCATGCCGCATCGGCTCGGCTCCTGACGGGCCCAAATAGCCCATTCAGGCGTTTCCACGTCATGATGGGCAGGGAGCTGCCTACCGGGAGGATTCGCGTTCGACGAGACGGAACGCGGCAGTCTGGCGGCGGGGCTCGCCGTCGTAGGTGCCTTCGATGCGCGAGACGAGCATGTCGACGGCCTTGCGGGCGAGATCGGTCATGTCGACCTCGACGGTGCTGATGGTCGGCACGGTCCACCGACCCACGGAGATGCCGTCGAAGCCGATCACGCGGACGTCGTCCGGCACCCGCACGCCGCGGTCGGCGAAGCCGCGGATCAGTCCCAAGGCGAGCGAATCGGTGGCGCACACCACACCGTCGCACGTGAGGCCCGAGTCGACGATGCGGTGCGCGGCTTCGAGTCCGGGTTCGGTCCACCAGCCGGCCGTGATCAGCCGCGCGTCGTCGCACGGCAGTCCGGCGTCCAGCACGGTCTCGCGGAATGCGTGCGTGCGCGCCGGGCCGGTGTCGCGCGAACCTTCCGCGTAACGGTCGAGTTCGTCCCGGCCGCCGCCGATGAACAGCAGATCATGGCAGCCGCGTTCGATCAGATGCCGTGTTGCGGCGGCGATGCCCTCCTCGTTGGGCGTCATCACCGTGTCGAGCACAGGCCGGTCATGCGCCTCGTCGAGCAGCACGACGGGGCGGTTCACGCTCAGCCGTTTGATCTCCTGCGCGGGCAGGCCGGACGGGTTGAGGATCACGCCGTCGCAGTACTGGTTGGAGATCGAGCTGACGGCGGCGCTCACATTGTTCGGGTCCATGCCGGTCTTCACCACGACGGCCTGGTAGCCGGCTTCGCGGATCACGTCGGAGGCCACGTCGGACAGCCGGGAGTAGAAGTACGGCACGTCGAGCTCGTGCACGACGATGTCGATCACGTTGGTGCGGCCGCGGCGCAGGGAGCGGGCGGAGGGATTGGCGACATAGCCGAGCTTGCGGGCGGCGGCCGTGACCTTGTCCATGGTGTGCTTGGAGACGTGCTCTCCGCCGCGCAGCGCGTAGGATACGGTCGCCGGGGAGACTCCGGCCTCCTTCGCGACATCCTTGAACGTGACCATGATTACCGCCTTTGTGCAATGTGACAGGACCGCCGGCTCGGCCGACAGTCCCCTATTGTAAAGGCCTTCCGAACCGATGATGGCGCAGCTGCGGAACGGACTTGGACGAGGAAAGGAACAGGAATCGTCCGCGTCGCTCCGTCGAGCCGTGCCGTCCGGATCGGAAGGCCGTGGTCGTGGTAGTTCTCCTTAGCCGATCATGGTCCGACATGGCAGCGGGCGGAAACCCGCCGATATGCCAGACCATGATGGCGGCTTTGCAGGTCGGTGTCGCAGGTCAGTTCTGCTTGGCGTACGTGTCGACCCACTTCTGGTAGATCTTGACGACGTCGTCGATCTGCAGCGTCTTCAGGTTCTGCTGGAACTCGTTCCACGAGGCGTCGTCGAGGCCTCCCTGCGAGATCCACTTGGCGATCACCGGCATGGCGTACGAGAACAGCGGCGTGTTGATGTTGGAGATGGTGGTCTGGTCGTCGGAGCTCGGGGTGACCCACTGCGGGATGGTGTCCCCCTCGCCGATGTTCTTCTGGTCGGGGGCATACACCTCGGCGGCCTTGATCGCCCGTTCGCTGGACGCCATGCCGGGGCCGCCGACGGTGAAGTCGGGACGCATCCACGCCAGGGTTCGATCGGCCAGACCGTAGGTGACGGAAGTGTCGGCGAAGGTCTTCTCCGGAACGGAGTACTTGTTCTCCCCCTCCTTGGTGACATAGGTGCCCATGTCGCCGTAATAGCCCTCGATGGTCATATCCGGGTCGAGCATGGTGTTGATGATCTTGAAGACGGCGTCCTTGTTCTTGGCGTTGGCCGACACGGCGGCGCCGTTGTACACGTCGGCGACCGGAGCCTCCCACGTGACTTCGGAATCCGGCATATCGGCCGTTTCCTTGGGCACGCGCATGGTGATGTACTGGTCGATGTTCTTGCCGAAATCGGACACCTCCCAGCCGAAGGAGACGCCGACCCGGGCGGTGTCGCCGCCGACCTCGCCGCTCCAGGTGGAATCGTCCTTGGTCATGGCGCTCTGCGGGATGAGTCCCTTCTCGACCAGCGCGTGGTAGTACTCGATGACGCGGCGGAAGTTGTCGGTCTGCATGAAGTTGCCGACCTTGCCGTCCTTGGAGTACAGGCCCTGCGTGCCGGTGCTGAAGAACTGGGTGGTGATGCCGGTGGAGTTGAGCAGCAGGAAGCTGTCGTACCAGCCGAATCCGGTGGTGCCAAGCGCGTGCGGGCTGAACGGGATCTCGTCGGCCTCACCGTTGCCGTTCGGATCCTGCGTCTTGAACGCCTCGAGCACGTTGGTCAGTTCGTCCCAGGTGCGGGGCACCTCAAGGCCGAGCTTGTCGAGCCACGTCTTGTTGATGCGCATGAACTGGCCGCCGGCAAGCGCGGCGGGGGAATTGCCCGCGTTGGAGGGGATCTGCCAGATATGACCGTCAAGATCGGTGGCGAAGCGGCGAGACGCCTCGGACTCCTTGAAGTACTCCTGGACATTGGGCATCTTGTCGAGGTCGTCCGACAGGTCCTCGAACAGCGGATACTTCGCCAGATCCTGATTGCTGTAGCCCCAGATCGTCAGATCCGCGACTTCGCTGGCAGCAAGGGACGCGGTCTTCTGCTGGCTCCACGCGTTCTCGGACGCCTCGCGCCATTCGATCGTGCAATCGCACGCCTTTTCGAGATCCTTGGCGTATTTCATCTTGCTGACCGCGATCATGGGCGATCGCTTGATGATCTGCACGGTGACGATCGGCTTGCCGTTGGCGTCGGTCTTGCTGTCCTCGCCGCAGGCCGCGAGTCCGGTCAGGCAGGCGGCCGCGCTGATGGCCGCAATGGTCTTCTTCGCCGTGGAATATGACTTCCTCATCATGTGTCCTTTGCTCGTCGTTATCGCCGTGCCGCGTTCTTCTTCGGATCGGCCCGGCGTGTTGTGAATTTTGCACCGCGTTTCATATCGATATAAAATTCATATCGATATCATAAATCGACGGTCGACGAAACGCAAATCGTGACACGAGTCAACACGCCGGCCAAACAAAGGAGACATCATCATGACCCAGCGCAACGCGGCGCCCGAATCCAACGGACAGGCCGAAATGCAGGCCGCGCCGATCACCGTCACCGTGCGCGACACGCCGGTCAAGGAGCAGGGCGACCTGTTCGGCGTGTTCTTCGAGGACCTCAACCATGCGGCCGACGGCGGCCTGTACGCCGAGCTCGTGCGCAACCGGTCGTTCGAATTCGATCCGGTCGACAACGCGTCGTACACGGCACTGACCGCATGGCGCAAGGTCCAGCGCGGCGACGCGCTCGTCTTCCTGCACGTCGACGACGCGCACCCTCTCAACGAGCGCAACCGGCACTACGCGCGGCTCAACGTCGTGCGCTGCGGCGACGGCGCCGGCATCTCCAACCTCGGCTACGGCGACGGCATCCCCGTGCGCGGCGGCGAGGAATACCGCTTCTCCTGCCGCGTGCGGCTCGACGGCGTCCACGGCGACGGCAACGGCAGCGGCACAGACGACGCCGATCCGATCTCGATCATCGTGTGGCTGGAGAACGCCGACGGCACGGAGGTGTACGGCGAAACCGTGCTGCCGATCCCGGCCGAGGCACGCGGCGCATGGGCGGGCGTCGAAGGCACCGTCACCGCGTTCATCAACGGGCGGGACGGCTCTCGCGCCGGCTCCGGCATGCAGAACGACGGCACGGCCGGCAAGCGCCGCGACACGAACGCCGGCGGCGACCGCGTCGACCCGGCGGGACGGCTCACGCTGCTCGTCGACGCGCCATGCCGGCTTTCGCTCGACATGGTCTCGCTCTTCCCCGCACGCACGTTCCGCAACCGCCCCAACGGCATGCGACGCGACGTCGCGCAGCTCATCGCCGACATGAAACCGAAGTTCATGCGCTTCCCCGGCGGCTGCGTCATGCACATCGGCTCGCTGGACGCATCCGACCGCGACAGCATCTACCGGTGGAAGAACACGCTCGGACCGGTCGAGGCGCGCCCCGCGCGGCGCAACAGCTGGAACTACAACAGCACATTCGGACTCGGCTACTATGAGTTCTTCCAGTTCTGCGAGGACATCGGCGCCGAGCCGCTGCCAGTCATCGCCGGCGGCTGGGATCCGCACAACCTCGAGGCCGCGCCGCTCGAGGACATGCAGGAGTGGGTCGACGAGGCGCTCGACCTGATCGAATTCGCCAACGGGCCCGCCGACTCGACGTGGGGCGCCGTACGCGCGAGCATGGGCCACCCGGACAGCTTCCACCTGAAATACCTCGGCATCGGCAACGAGGAGACCGGAAGCGAATTCTACGAACGCTACGACATCATCGCGAAGGCCGTACGCGAACGCTACCCCGACATCCGGCTCATCGGTTCCGCCGGCCCCTCGATCAGCGGACAGCAGGAGAAACGGATATGGGCGGATGCGGCGAAAACCGGCACCGCGTTCATGGACGAGCATTTCTATCACGATCCCGAATGGTTCATCGCGAACGTCGACCGCTACGCCTCCTACCGTGCGGACAAGGGCTGGCCTCGCGCGTTCCTCGGCGAATACGCGTCGTGCGGCAAGGCGTGGCGCAATGCGCTTGCGGAGGCCGCGTTCCTGACCGGCGTGGAGCAGGCGCCCGGCATCGGCCTCGCCTGCTATGCGCCGATGCTGTGCAACGTCGCCTACCGCAACTGGGATCCGGACATGATCTACTTCGACGGCACACGCGCGTTCGGCACGCCCAGCTACTGGGTGCAGCGCATGTTCATGACCGGTCAGGGCACGCAGCTGCTCGCCGCAGACGACGACATGCCGAAGGCCGCGGCAACACCGGAACCGCTGTCATTGGCCGGACTGCTGCGCATGACCACGACGCACGCCCGTATCGACGTCACCGGCTTCACGGTGCGCGACGCCAACGGCGACGTGCTGCTGCGCGACGACGATTTCACGATCGACGCCGACCATGCGTGCCGGGACTTCGACGACGTGCGCGCCGACTCGTACACGGTCGAGTTCACGTTCACGCGCCGCAACGGCGAACTGCGCGGAGAGCTGGACGGCAGGTACGGGTTCGGACTCGACTTCGCCATGCACGACGACAGGAATCTTCTGAGGTACTACATCAACGGATGGCAGCGGCTGTGCGGGCTGCACGGCGTCACCAACGGCGGACTGTGCACGCACAACACGCATATCATCACCGAACGCGGCGTCGCCTACCGCTGCCGACTGTCGGTTGACGGCGCGCGCGTGCGCGGATGGATCGACGACACGTCGATCTTCGACCATACGTTCAAACGCCCCGATCCGCGTCCGCTCTACTATTCGGCGGTGCGCGACGAGACGACCGGCGAGACGATCATCAAGCTGGTCAACGTGACCGATGCGACGCGGCCGGTGACGGTGCGGCTGGCGTGCGACGGCGGGTCGGAGCCGTCCGGATCGCCGCGCCCCGAACTGCGGACAGCCGTGGTCGAGGCGATCGACGGCGTGCCGCTCGATGCCGAGAACGACTTCGACGCGCCCGAACGGGTGCGGCCCGCGACCCGTCTCGTCGACGTCGAAGACGGCGCGGTCAGTCTGACCGTCGGTCCGCACTCCTTCCATATGCTGCGCGTGCGTTGACGGGCGCATGCCATGCCGGCGCAGACATAGGGTCATTGCACCCCGGTTCGCGACCCCATGTCTGCGCGACGGCCGGCCTGCCGCAGACATGGGGTCGCCGCACTGCGCTGTTGCGACCCTATGTCTGCGGCGGCATGCGGACATGGAGGCATGGCATCGGCGCACCGTCGTATGATGGGGCGGCATGGGCAAGAAATCAAAGAACGAGAAGGGCAAGGGCTCGACTCCGGCGACCGTGCAGCTGGAGAGGGCCGGGGTGCCGTTCGAGACCTACGAATACGAGCATTCCAACGATCACATGGACGACGGCTACGGCGTGGAGGCGGCCACCAAGCTCGGCTTCGATGAGCATCAGGTGTTCAAGACGCTTATGGCCGACACGGGCTCCGAACGCGTGGTGGGTGTGGTGCCGGTCAGCGGGCACATGGATCTGAAGGCCTTGGCCGCGGCCGTGGGCGCGAAGAAGGCGGCGATGGCCGATCCGAAGGTCGCGATGCGCGAATCCGGGTATGTGGTCGGCGGCATCTCCCCGCTCGGCCAGAAGGTGCATCACAAGACCGTGCTGGATGAGAGCGCGATGCAGTACGACCGCATCCTGCTGTCGGGCGGCAAGCGCGGCTTCTCCATCGGCATCGCGCCGGCAGACCTGCTCAAGGTTCTCGACGCGGTCGCCGCCCCCATCGGCACGTGGTAGACCGCCGACGCACTACCGCGCCGGTGAAGGCTGCCGGCGGAGTTCCGCCGGCAGCACGAAATGCATGTTTTCCTTGATGGTTTCGACGGAAGTGACGTCAGTGAAGCCGCGGTCGCGCAGTGAGGCGATCACGCCGGAGACCAGCTCGTCGGGCACGGACGCGCCGGACGAGACGCCGACCGCCTCGACGCCGTCGAACCACGACGGGTCCATCTCCCCCGCGTCGTCGACGCGGTGTGCGACCCCGCGCTCGCCGAGCGCATCCTGCGCGACCTCCATCAGACGCACCGAATTCGACGAGTTCGCGGAACCGACGATCACCACGCAATCCGACCGCTCGGCGACGAGCTTGACCGCGGCCTGCCGGTTCGACGTGGCGTAGCAGATGTCCGAGCTGGGCGGTTCCTTGATCCACGGGAAGCGGGCCTTGAGCGCGGCGATCGTGCCGGCCGTCTCGTCGATGCTCAGCGTGGTCTGGCTCAGCAGCACGAGCTTCGTGTCCGGTGCGAAATCAAGCGAGTCCACGTCGCCGGCGTGTTCGATCAGGTGGACGTGCTCGGGGTTCTCCCCCACCACGCCGACGGCCTCGTCGTGGCCCTTATGGCCGATGTAGACGATCTCGTAGCCTTCCTTGACGAAGCGCAGCACCTCGCGGTGCACCTTGCTCACCAGCGGGCAGGTGGCGTCCACGACGTGCATGCCGCGCGCGGCGGCCTCGGCCTTGACCGTCGGCGACACGCCGTGCGCGGAGAAGACGATCGGGATGCCGGCCTTCGCGGCCGCGTCGGGGACCTCGGCGAGCTCCTGCACGAACACGGCGCCCTGCGCGGCCAGATCCTCGACCACATGCCGGTTATGCACGATCTGGCGGCGCACGTACACGGGCGGCAGACCGTCCTCACGTAGGCTCCCGGCCGCCTTGAGAATCGTCTGCACCGTCAGAATCGCCCGGTCCACGCCGGCGCAGAAGCCGCGCGGGTCGGCCAATACGATTCGTTTCGCCATCACGTCCGCCTTTCATCGCGTTGTCCGTCCATACCTTACCCGCTCCCCGTCGAAAACGGCCATCGACGGGTTCCTCCGTCCGGCAAACCGCAATTTTCCCCATATATTCAGCACGACATTCGGATTCTATCCGCCGAAGGCGCGGTACACTGTGTTGTTAGCGGTAACATCCGTTGCCGAACAACTGAAACCACCACGTGATTCACTATGGAGTGATGCATTATGACGAAGCAGTTCCCGCCGCGCACCGGCCAGCAGTATTCCATCCATTACGGCGATTGGTCCGCCGTGATCACCGAGCTCGGCGCGACGATGCGCAAGGTCACCTACAAGGGCAGGAACGTGATCGTGCCGCTCGGCCCGGACGATCCGATCACCTGCTGCCACGGCCAGCTGCTCATCCCGTTCCCGAACCGCATCGAGGCCGGCACCTACACGTTCGAAGGCAAGACGTACACGCTGCCGATCGACGAGCATGACCGCAACACCGCCATCCACGGCTACGGCTACCGCTCCTACTGGAAGCTCGAGGAGCTCACCGAATCCTCCGTCACCCAGTCGTGGCGCGTGCCGAACATGCTCGGCTACCCGTTCGATCTGATCGTCACCGCCAAGCATGAGCTGCGCGAGGACGGCCTGCACATCACCGTCAGCGCCTACAACAACGGCGACGCGAACGCGCCGTGGGCCCTCGCGATCCACCCGTGGCTCGACAACGGCTTCAACGGCTACGGCGACGAGATCGACGGCCACAACGCGCAGTGCCGCCTGACCGTTCCGGCCGACACGCACGTGACCGTGGACGAGAACCTCATCCCGACCGGCACCGAGCCGGTGGACGGCACCAAGTACGATCTGCGCGACAACCCGCTGCTGACCGGCCAGCCGTTCGACGATGCGTGGACCGACGTGCACCACGACGCCGACGGCACCGTGACCGCCACGTTCACCCGCCCCGACGGCCTTGAGATCAAGGTGGGCGGCGATGAGACGATCACCTCGTTCCAGGTGTGCACCGGCACCGGCTTCCCGGCATGGCAGCACCCGGCCGGCACCGCCGTCGAACCGCAGACCGCGTACGCGAACGCGTTCAACACCGGCAACGAGCTGATCGTGATCAAGCCGGGCGAGACGAGCGTCACCAAGCTGTTCATCAAGGCCGCGCTCAAGTAGCCTCCCCAAGTGGCCGGCAGGCGACCGGACGGCAACGTCCGGGTTGCGAACGTCGCGCGGGTGTGCGATAATCCCGTAGGCTTAATCAATCGTCAGCAAAGGAGTCCATCATGGGTATGCGCGGACGCAAGCGCAAGGATCGCCGCAAGAAGGCCGCCAACCACGGCAAGCGCCCGAACGCCTGATCCGAGCCTGTATCAGGCTGCGTGAACAACGCCAGAAAAGCCCCCGCGGGAACGAATCCCACGGGGGCTTTTCGCATGCCCATCCGGCGACCAAACCCAGCGTTCACTCGTCGGGGTCGCAGCAGCAGTGGTCCAATGTCTCGCGCAGCCGGCGCATCAGGCATTCGGGCGCGACGTCCGGGCGCAGATAGGCGCGCAGGGACATGATGATCGCGCGCTCGCGCTCGTCGCAGCAGGTGTTCGGGTCGAAGCACGCGTCGTCCGACACGGCCGGCGTGACCGACGCGACCGGTTCCCCCGGATCTCCCGCACCGGCGAGCGCGTCGGGGCTGATGCCGGAAACGGACGACGGCCCACCCGTCGTGACGGTCGCGGACGCGGTGACGGCTGCGGTCGGCACGACGGAAGCCACGGACGGAACCGGCACGGATTCGGCGACGTGCACGTCGGTGCGCACGATCGTGCCGTCGGCGGTCCGCCGTGTCACCGCGATATGGCTGTGACGCTCGATGTGCTCGCTCATGACCGCTCCTTCCGAGCCTGCTTCTTCCCGGTTCCATTATCGCCGTCGCGATCGCGATTCGCGGACAGTGAACCATGCCCGGAACCGGACGGTCCGTGCGCCGTGCCAGCCGTGTCGGCCGGTGCGGAAGCCTTCACGGTCCCGCCCGTCGCACCGTATCCGCGTTCGCGCGCATATGCGGCCAGCTCGCGCTTGAGCTGCGTGCGGGCGCGGTTGAGCCGGCTCATGACGGTGCCGATCTTCACGCCCTGCTCGTCGGCGACCTGCTGGTAGGTCTTGCCGTCGATCGCCGTGTCGATGAACACCTGACGACGTTCCGGGGACAGGTGCGAGAGCGCCTTCATGATCTCCTCGGGCGCGAACGTGTCGAGATACTCCTGCTCGGCGGATTTGAGTCCCTCCGACGAGTGTTCGGACGCGGAGTAGATGTCCCAGTCGTCGTATTCGCCGGTCGAGTCGTTGGCGCGCTGCGGGCGGCGTTTGGCCTTCGCGTACTGGTTGAAGTAGGCGTTGCGTTCGATGGTGGTCATCCACGCCTCGAAGTTGGAGCCGGGGTCGAACGAGTCGAACGCCTTGAAGCCGCGTTCGAACGTGTCCTGCACGAGATCCTGCGCATCGTCGGTGTTGTTGGTGAGCTTCATGGCCTGCCGGTACAGGGCGTCGACCGCGGGCATGGCGAGACGCTCGAAGCGCGCACGCTTCTGGGCCGTCGTCTCCGGCGTCTTCTTCGCCGCGTCTTCCGCCACGCCACCTGCCACGTTCTCCGTCACGTCACCGTCCGCGGTGGTTTGCCGCTCGTGCAAGGGCCCCGCCGCACGCTCCTCAACCGTCTCGTCCATCACGGTTCACCATTGTAGCGGCGCGTCCGTTCCCGCCCCGGGACGCCACGCCCCGGCCCGCACGACCGTCGCCGCCACCGAACATGCACATGTGCGACGGTAGAATGGCTAGTCGGTAACGACAAAGGGAGAATCACATGGCTTTGACGCTGCGATCTGCCGCACGGCTGCTCGAGGAACATCATCTGCTGCGCGAGGTCATCGCCGGCGATCTGTGGACGCTTGACACGACGCAGGTGAGCGGCGGCGACCGTCCGTTCGCGGACGTCACGTACGACACACGTCAGGTGGCGGATGGCACGCTGCTGTTCTGCAAGGGCAATTTCAAACCGTCGTATCTGCACGGCGTCGACGAGCGCGGACTGGCGGCCTATGTGGCCGAAACCGATTTCTCGTCCGCGACGCACGCACCCGGCCTGATCGTGGACGACGTGCGCAAGGCGATGAGCCTGCTGTCCGCCGCGTTCTTCGGCCGCCCGCAGGACGAGCTGACCGTGATCGGCATCACCGGCACGAAGGGCAAGACGACCACCGCGTACTTCACGCAGGCCGTGCTCAACGCGTATTCCGGCGGCCGCTGCGCCCTGTTCTCCTCCGTCGACAACTGCCTTGACGGTCACACGTACGCCGAATCGGCGCTGACCACGCCGGAGAGCCTCGACGCGTTCCGCATGATGCGCGAGGCGTTGGATAACGGCATGAAGTACCTCGTCATGGAGGTCTCCTCGCAGGCGTACAAGGTGGATCGCGTCTACGGCCTGACGTTCGACGTGGCCGCGTTCCTCAACATCTCCCCCGACCACATCAGCCCGATCGAGCATCCCACGTTCGAGGACTATCTGCACTGCAAGCGGCAGATCTCCTACAACTGCCGCGCGCTGGTGCTCGGCGAGGACTGCGACCATGCGGATCTGATCCGTCAGGACGCGGCGAGGGCCGGCGTGCCGGTCTCCACGTTCGCGCTGCGCGACGACCGCGTTTCCGGCTCGTCGTTCGATTTCGCCGCCGTGCCCGATCCGTCCGACCCGACGAAGTACGTGTTTCTCGATCACGGGACGCAGGTCGGCGATTTCGCGCTCGAGCTCGAGGGCGGGTTCAACGCGGCGAACGCGGCCACGGCGATCGCGCTGGCGCGGCTGGCCGGAGTGCCGTCCGGCTCCCCGGCGTTCGCCGCGATCGAGCACGTGCGCATCTCCGGACGCATGGAGCGTTTCGCCGATCCGGACGGCAACGTCGTCGCCTACGTCGACTACGCACACAACTATGTGAGCACCAGGACGCTGGTCGATTTCGTGCTGCGCAAGTACGCCGATCGCGATCCGAAACTCGTGCTGGTCACCGGTTCGGTCGGAGACAAGGCCGTGGACCGCCGTCAGGGCATCATCGACGGCGCGCAGGACCACGTCGACCGGATCATCCTCACCTCGGAGGACACGGTCCGAGAGCCGATGATCGACATCCTCGACGAGATGCGCGGCTACATCACCAACCCGCATGTCGGCTGCGACATCATTCTCGACCGCGTCAAGGCCATCGAAACCGCCGTCGCCGAGGCCCGGGCCGACGCGAAGGCAGGCCGGTTCACCGTGCTGCTGGTCATCGGCAAGGGCGAGGAGCGGTGGATCAAGGTCAACGGCAAGCATGCGCCGTACGAAGGCGACGGCCATGTCATCCGCCGCCTGTTCGCCATCGGACAGCACTGATCCGACCGGACCGCCGCGACGCGGTTCGCAAGCCCGTACTACACTCGTCACCAGTCAATCGCAAGGAGCAACATGATCACGCTGGAAGCCGTCACCCCCGCCGTTCTCGAATCGACCGCCGCCGAACTGGGCGTGAACCTGCCGATCGAGCAGACCGCCGTCTGGGCCGCCTATCAGGCCGACATCGATGGCCGCACGCCGTGGGGCGCGTACCTGGTCAAGCGTGACGGCGAGACGGTCGCGTTCATTTCGCTGATCGACTTCGAAACGCACGGATACCACTATCTGCGTTCGGTGCATGGCCCGACGTGGGTCGCCAAGCCGAGCGAGGCCGAGGAACGCGAAACCGTCGACGCCCTGGCCAAGGCGGTGCACGCCAAGGACGGCAAGGTCGCGTTCCTGCGCATCGACCTGTGGTATGCGGCGGGTACGGTGCCGGTGCTGTCCACGGTGCCGTACGACCAGACCGTGGTGATCGACGTGACCGGCGGCGACGACGCGATCCTGACGCGCATGAAGCGCCGCGGACGCCGCGACGTGCGCAAGGCGCTGCGCGAGTGCCCGGCCGAATGCGCGGACGAGACCGCGCAGGCGATGGCCGATTTCAGCGAATACTACGACGTGATGGTCGAGACCGGCAAGCGCGACGGATTCGTCCCGGCGCCGATGAGCGACTATTCGGACATGATCGGCGCGCTCGGCGCGGATCATTGCCGTGTGTTCGCCGCGCGCATCGACGGCCGCGTGGTCGCATGGTCGATCGTGACGGTGAACGGCACGCACGCCGTGCGTTATTACGCGGGCATGCGCAGCGAGGTGATGCGGCTGCACGTGACCGACAAGCTGCTGTATCAGGAGTGCTGCATCCTCGGTTCCCAGGGCATCACCGCGTACGATCTGATGGGCATCGGCTCCGATTTCGCGCCGTCGCTGATGGGTCTCAACGAGTTCAAGACCAAGTTCACCGAGGAGGTCACGCCGGTGGCGCCGGGCCGCGACGTGCCGATCAAGAAGGCGTTCTACGCGACGCTGAGCGCCGTGCAGAAGGTGCGCAAGTCGCTGCGCAAGTAGGCGACGGCAGAGGCCCTCCCCGACGGAAGCCGGAGAGGGCCTCTGCGTCAGTCCGCGTCCTGCGTTTCGCGTTCGAGCCTCTGCGAGACGACGGCCGTCACGCCGTCGGCGCGCATGGTCACGCCGTACAGCGCATCGGCGATCGACATGGTGCGCTGCTGGTGCGTGATGACGATGAGCTGGGCGTGCGCGCGCAGCTCATCGAGCGCATTGAGCAGACGGGTCAGGTTCACGTCGTCAAGCGCCGCCTCGACCTCGTCCATCACGTAGAACGGGCTGGGCCGCGCGGTGAAGATCGCGAACAGCAGCGCGAGCGCCGTGAGCGACCGTTCGCCGCCGGACAGGAGGCTCAGCTGCTTGACGCGCTTGCCGGCCGGGCTCGCCTCGACGATCACGCCGGTGGAGAGCATGTCCGAGGGGTTTTCGAGCCGCAAACGGCCGGTACCGCCCGGGAACAGCGTGGCGAACACCTGCTCGAACGCGGCGGCCGTGTCCTCGAACGCGCTGCGGAACACGTCGACCATCGTCCCGTCGAGGTCGCGGATGAGCTGCATGAGATCGTCGCGCGACTTGGCGACGTCGTCGCGCTGCCCTTTGAGATAACGGTTACGCGCCTCAAGAGCCTCGTATTCCTCGGTGGCCAGCGGATTGACCTTGCCCAGGGCGGCCAGATCGCGTTTCGCCTTCTCGAGCCGTGCGACCTGCTCGTCGCGCACGTAGGGCACGGTTCGGAACCCGGAAGGCTCGCCTGCGTCATCCGTGCGCGCGGCCGTATGCTCAGCAGTCGGGTCCCCGGCCCGCTCCCCCTCCGGCACAGGGCGTCCGGCGTCGTCGAGCACCGGCACGGGCACGTCGGGACCGTAGTCGCGGATCAGCTCGTCGAGGCCGCTGCCCAGCTCGTCGGCCACGCGCCGTTCGATCTGCTCGCATTCGGCGGCGTACCGTTCCCGGTTCACGTCGAGCACATGCTCGCGCGCGGTCAGGTCGGTGACCTTCGGCTCGAGCTCGTCGCGCGTGGCGCGCAGCGATTTCAGCTCCTCGTCATGGCTGGCGGCGGCCGCCTGCAGCTTGTCGCGGCGCCCGGCCGCGTCATCGGCGGCCCGACCGGCCAGATCGGCCACGGCGAGCGCGTCGGCGGCCACGCGGCCGGCGTGTGCGGCCTGCGCGCTTCGGCGTTCGTTCTCCTGCGCGATGCGCTCGCGTCGGGCTGCGGTCTGCTTGGCCTGGTCGTGAAGCAGTCCGGCCTGTCGTTCGAACGATTCGGCCTTGCGCTGCGCCTCGGTCCATGCGATCTTGGCCGCGACCTCGTGTTCGCGCGTCACGTCGAGCGAGGCTTCGAGTTCGTGTTCGCGCGCGTCGAGCTCATCGGAGTCGGCGGTGCCGTCCGCGGATGATTGCGCCGCGACGAGCGCGCGGTTCAGGTCGTCGACTTTGATCCGATGCGTTTCGCCGTCGTCCTTGGCCGCGGCGAGACGGTTGTCGAGCTCGCACAGCTGGCGTTCGAGTCCGGCCGCACGTCCTGCGGCGGCCTGCAGTGATTCGGCGGCCTGCCGTGCTTTGACGCGATGTTCGGTGCATGCGGCGGATGCCTGTTCGACGGCGAGCCGCAACCTGTCCCGCTCGGTCTGCGCCCGTTCGACGTCGGCGCCGAGGACTTCGGCCTGTTCGCTCAGTTCGCGTACCTGCTGGAGCGCCTTGTCGCGCCGTGCGGCCAGCGACAGGTCGCTTTGCGACAGGGACGAGCCGCCCACCGCGCCCACCGCGTTGACGATTTCGCCGGCCTTGGTGACGGCCTGCGCGAAGCGCGGCTCCTCCCCCGCGTTCAGGCTGTTCGGGTCGCCGGCCGCGTCCGGATCGTGGGTGACGGCCGCGATCGCCTCGTCGAGCGTGTCGACGGCGGCCACGTCGGCGAGCAGGACTCGCACGGCGCGCGCCACGCCGGCCGCCTGTTCGGCGTCCTGCGCGTCGGGGTTCGCGGCGATCAGGTGTGAGGCGCACATGCGCTCCCGCTCGTCGTCGGTCGCGGCGGCCGTTTCGTCCGGCGTCGGTCCGCCGTCGACCGGCGTGAGCACGACGGCCTTGCCGAGACGGTCCTCGCGGGCGCGGTCGAGCGCGTGCGCGAGATTGCCTCGCGAGGGCACGACGATCGCACCGGCGAACACGTCGAGTGCGCGCGCCACGGCGTCCTCCCAGCCGTCGGCCACGCGGATGAAGTCAGTGAGACGGCCCATCGCGTCAACGTCGGCGTCGCGTTCGAGCGCACCGGACGCGTTGCGGTTGTCGAGCGTGTCGGCGAGCGCCTCGGCCTTGGCCTTGAGCGAGATGATGCGCCCGTTGACGTCGCGTTGGCGTTCCTGGACGGCGTTGAGCGTCTCCTGCGCCGTGGCGAGCCGCCGCCGGGCCTCGTCGAGTGCGGCGGTGCCGTCGTCGGCCGCGGCGGCGTCGGCGGCGTGCTCCAACGCGTCGCGCTGCGCGGCGGCCTCCTTGAGCTGCCGGTCGAGCGAGGCCCGCTGTTCGGTGAAGTCGCGGGTGCGGCTGGCTGCCAGCTGCACGGCGGATTCCTCTCGTGCGATCATTTCGCGCAGTCTGGCGATGTTCGCGTCGCGCTGCTGCGTGGTGCGTCGCAGTTCGCCGATCGTCTGCCGGAGCGAGGCGAGCCGGCGTTCGTCGTCGGCGCGACGTTCCGTGGCCTGGTCAAGCGAGGCCCGGGCGTTGCGTTCAAGCTCGCGCTGCCGCATGGTCTGGTCGTCCATCTCCTGCGCGCGGTGTTCGAGCAGGCCCGGATCGTCGCCGAAATCGTTGGTCACCTGTGCCAGCAGCGATCGTTCGCGTTCCGCGGCGATGGAGGCGAGCGAGCGCAGCCGTTCGCGTGCTTCGGACAGTTCCTGCCACTGCCGGCTGGCTTGGGCGATGGCCGGGGACGCCTGTGCGCTGGCCGTTTCGACCTGTTCGATGCGCACCTTGGCATGGGCGAGGTCGCGGCGCAGGCCGTTGAGTTCGCCGCGTACGGCCGCAAGCTCGCTCCGGGCGGCGTCGCGGTTCGTCATCGCGCGTGTTGCGTCGTCGGCGTACAGTCGCGAGCGCGCGTCGCGCAGGGTCACCTGGATCGCGTCGGCGCGCCGGGAGACGCGCGCCTGGCGGCCGAGCGGGCCGAGCTGGCGGTGGATCTCCGCAAGCAGGTCGTCAAGCCGGGACAGGTTGGTTTCCGTATTGGCGAGTTTGCGCAGCGCGCGCTCCTTGCGTTTGCGGTGCTTGAGGATGCCGGCGGCCTCCTCGATGAACGCGCGGTGGCCGCTCGGATCGGCCCGCAGGATCTGGTCGAGACGGCCCTGGCCGACGATGACGTGCATCTGCTGGCCGAGGCCGGTGTCGCTCAGGAGCTCCTGGATGTCGAGCAGCCGGCACGGACTGCCGTTGATCGCGTATTCGGATCCGCCGTTGCGGAAGATCGTGCGTGAGATCGTGACTTCCGTATAGTCGATGTCGAGCGCGTGGTCGGTGTTGTCGATGGTCAGCGAGACCTGCGCGCGGCCGAGCGCGGGGCGCGACGACGTGCCGGCGAAGATCACGTCCTCCATGGAGGTGCCGCGCAGGTTGCGCGCGCCCTGTTCGCCCATCACCCAGGCGAGCGCGTCGACGATGTTCGATTTTCCCGAGCCGTTCGGCCCCACCACGGCGGTGATGCCCGGCTCGAAGCGCAGCGTGGTCGCCGAAGCGAACGATTTGAAGCCGCGCAGGGTCAGTTCCTTGAGATACATGCTTGTGCTGGTTGCTGCCTGTCTGAGATCTATTGTGGTCTGTCACGGTCTGCCGCGCGGCCGTTCCGGAGCCGGCTTGCGGCGCCTGCGCACGCGGCGGACGCCGCTATTCGGCGTCCTGGCCGTCGTCGTGCGCTTCGTCGTCCTCCGCGGCCTCGCGTGCGATCTTGTTCAGACCGAAATCGCCGAAGTCGTCGTTGTCGAAGTCCGGGTTCGCGTCCGTTTCGAAATCGCGGTCGGCGGCGTCCTGGTCGATCGCATCGGATTCGCCGGCCGTCGTCTTCGCGTCCCCGCCGAGGTTCGGTTCGACGCGCTCATGCTTCGGCTTGGCCAGATCCGGGTTCATACGCTCCTTGAGCAGGACGCGCGCGTCGCCGGCGGTCACGAAGCTGCCGCAGATGAGCACGCCGCGGCCGTAGCCGACGCCGGTCTCGTCCTCGGAGTCGACCATGTCGACGGCCTTCTGGATCGCGTCGGGCAGCGCGTCCTCGCGCGTGACGCGGTCGCGGCCGAACACGCGCACGGCGACCTTTTCAAGCTCCTCGGCGGGCATGACGCGCTCGCGCCACGAGTTTTCGGTGACGACCACCTTGTCGAGGATCGGCTCGAGCACGCCGAGATACTCCTCGACCTGCTTGTCGCCCATCATGGCGATCACGCCGACGAGCTGGTTGAAGTCGTAGCTTTCCTCGATGGCCGCGCGCAGCGCCTCGGCCGCGTTCACGTTGTGGCCGCCGTCGACGATGATGGTCGGCGAGGTGCGCACCTGTTCGATGCGGCCCGGCACCTTGACCCCGCTCAACGCCTCGCCGACCAGGTCGCCGTCGAGCACGCCGGAGACGGGCAGGACGACCTCGGCGGCGGCGAGCGCGGCGAGCGCGTTGTGCGCCTGATGTTCGCCGAACTTGGCGATCGGGACCTCCTCGTAGCGGCCGCGCGGGGTGACGAGCGTGGCGACCTGGCCGCCGACGGCGGGGGCGCGCGAGACGACCTCCATCTCGTAGCCGTCGCGCACGAGCGTGGCGTCGTTGCGGCGCGCGGCCTCCTCGAGGATGGGCATCACCTCGTCCTCGTGCGGCTGGGCGCCGATGACCGCGGTGCAGCCGGGCTTGATGATGCCGGCCTTCTGTTCGGCGATCTTCTCGACGGTGCCGCCGAGCCACTGCATGTGGTCCATGTCGACCGGGCCGATGATCGCCGCGTCGGCGTCGAGCACGTTGGTGGCGTCCTGCAGGCCGCCCATGCCGACCTCGACGATCGCCACGTCGACCGGCGCGTCGGCGAACTTCCAGATGGCCATGGCGGTGAGCACTTCGAAGAAGCTCATCTTCGGCTTGCCCTGCTCCTCCATCTTCGCGTCCACGAGCGCCACGAGGTCCCTGACCTGGTCCCACGTGTCGATGAAGTCGTCGTCGGACAGCTCCTGGCCGTCGATGGCGATGCGCTCGTTGATGCGTTCGAGATGCGGCGAGGTGTACAGGCCGGTGCGCATGCCGTACGCGCGGCAGATCGCCTCGGCCATGCGCGCGGTGGATCCCTTGCCGTTCGTGCCGGTGACGTGGATGACGCGGAACGACTCCTCGGGGTGGCCGAACAGGTCGAGGATCAGGTTCATCCGGTCGAGATCCAGATTCGTGACGTTGTGCTCCGGCGGACGGTTCATGATGTCGCGCTCCACCTCGCGCATGGTCTCGTTGTTGCGGTTCGGATGCTCGAATGACATGCTTGGCTTACCCTCGTTCTGCTTGGTCGTATCGGTCGGCGGACCGGGCGGTGTGTGATGTTGTGCGGCCGGTCCCGGCTCAAACCACTCCATTCTAGCGGCCCCATGGCCGTACGGCACGGCCGTGGTCCCGAGTGCGCCGAGGACGAACTAGGATGGGAGCGGTAACAATCGATCCTTTGCATCAAGGGAGTGCCGATGAGCGAAGTCATCACCGAAAAGGACAAGGAGTACGAGGCCGAGGAGAGCAAGTCCGCGCCCGGTCCGGACCAGCCGATGAGCGACCGTGTGAACAACCGTTCGCTGCGTCCGAACAGCGGCTCGTTCAAGGAGTTCATGACGACCGGCTGGGACAACCAGGAGCCGGCCGTCGAACCGCTCGAGTCCTCGAAGTTCACGCCGGCGCGCCTCGAGGCGCTCGGCAGGGCGTTCCCGGGCGAGCGCCTGGTAATCCCGGCGGGCCAGCCGAAGGTGCGCAACAACGACTGCGACTACATGTTCCGTCCGGACACGTCGTTCGCCTACTACACGGGTCTCGGCGAGGACTACGAGGCGGGCGCCGTGCTCGTGCTCAACCCGGTCGACCCGGATTCCGAGGAGGCCAAGGCCGGCAAGACGCATACGGCCGAACTGTTCGTGGCGCCGCGCGCCGACAATTCGACCGAGGACTACTACCGCGACCCGCATTACGGCGAGTACTGGGTGGGTCCGCGCGCCGGACTCAAGGAGCTGGCCGCGATGACCGGTCTGGAGACGCACGACATCGCGCAGCTTGCGGACGCGCTCGGCAAGGACGTCGGTTCGGAGGCGGGCGCCGTGCGCGTGCGCGTGATCGCCGACGCCGACCCGCAGGTCACGTCGATGGTCGAGTCGGTGCGTGAGGCGAACGGCTTCGCCGATCCGGACGCGAATTCCGCGGCCGACGACAAGCTGCACGAGTTCTCCGCCGAGGCCCGCATGATCAAGGACTCCTATGAGATCGGCGAGATGCGCAAGGCGATCGCCGCGACCAAGGACGGTTTCGACCGGATCCTGACGACGCTGCCGAAGGTCGTCGACCAGCCGCGTTCGGAGCGCATGCTGGAAGGCGCGTTCAATTCGAACGCACGCGAGGAGGGCAACGGCCTGGGCTACGACACGATCATCGCGTCGGGCGAGCATGCGCCGATCCTGCACTGGATGCGCAACACGGGCGTGGTGCGTCAGGGCGACATGCTGCTCATCGACGCGGGCGTCGAGGTCAACAGCCTGTACACGGCCGACATCACGCGTACGTTCCCGGTCGGCGGCAGGTTCACCGATCTGCAGAAGCGCCTGTACCAGGCGGTGCTCGACTCCCAGCAGGCCGGTTTCGAGGCGGCCAAGCCGGGCGCGACCTATTCCGACATCCATCACGCCTGCATGCGCGTGATCGCCGAGCGCCTGCACGAGTGGGGGATCCTCCCGGTCGGCGTGGAGGAGTCCCTCTCCCCCGAAGGCCAACAGCACCGCCGTTGGCTCGCCTGCGGCGTAGCCCATCACCTCGGCCTTGACGTGCACGACTGCGCGCAGGCCCGCTACGAGTCGTATCAGGGCGCGAAGATCACGCCGGGCATGATCTTCACCATCGAGCCGGGCCTGTACTTCGCGAAGAACGACCTGCTGCTGCCGCCGGAGATGCGCGGCATCGGCATCCGTATCGAGGACGACGTGCTCATGACCGAGCACGGCCCCGAATGGCTGTCCGCCGGCATTCCGAAGCAGATCGACGAGGTCGAGGCCTGGATGGCCGACCGTGCGGCCGCCGCTCCGGCGTACTGAGGGATGTGATCCGATGCCTACTCCGGACTTCGTACTCGAGCTGCGCAAGAAGATCGGCCATGATCTCTTATGGCTCATGGGAGTGACCGGCTGCGTGCTGGACGGCCAGGGCCGTATCCTGCTCGGCCGCCGCTCCGACACCGGCGAATGGGCGATGGTCTACGGCATCAACGAGCCGGGCGAGCAGCCGGCCGACACGGTGGTCCGCGAGATCAAGGAGGAGACCGGCGTGGACGCGGTCGTCACCGATCTGGTGGCGGTCGTCTCCTCCGACAAGGTCACCACGTACGCGAACGGCGACAACACGATGTACATGGACCATTCGTTCCTGTGCGCGCTGAAGCCGGGCGGCAACGCCGATCCGTTCGTGGGCGACGAGGAAAGCCTCAACGTCGGCTGGTTCGATCTCGACGAGCTCCCCCAGCCGCTCGCCAAGAGCACCGTCGAGCGTCTCGCGCTGTTCCGCCGCTACCTCGAGAACAAGCGGCGGGGCGACGCGCACGCCTTCTTCGTCACCGAAGGCGCACTGCACTGACCGACGTGCGGCGGCCGGCGCGATCCCGGCCGTCGCACGTATGCACATGGCTGTCACGCATATATGATGAGGGGGCTCCCCTTCCGGCAAGGAAAGGGAGCCCCCTCATCATATCGACGTATCGACCGGCGGTTCGGCCGGCACGACCTGGCGGAACTACCGCTCCGCCTCCAGCAGCTCGTGCAGGTGCGCGCGGTGAATCCGCTGCTCGCGCGGATCCGGCACCGGCAGTGAGGCCAGCAGCTTCTTCGTGTACGGGTTCTGCGGCCGCTGCATGATGTCGTCAGCCTCGCCGTGCTCGACGATGCGGCCCTTGTGCATCACCATGATCCGGTCGGCGAGCATGTCGACCACGGCCAGATCGTGCGTGATGAACAGGCAAGCGAACCCGATCTCGACCTGCAGCTTCTTGAACAGCTCCAGCACCTTGGCCTGCACCGACACGTCGAGCGCACTCGTCGGCTCGTCGGCGATGAGCAGGCTCGGCTTGAGCGCGAGCGCGCGGGCGAGCGAGGCGCGCTGGCGCTGGCCGCCGGACAGCTCGTGCGGGAAGCGCGTCATGTAGGCGCGCGGCAGCTGCACCATTTCGAGCAGGTCGCCCACGTAGTCCTTCGCGTCGGCCACGGACGAGTACTTGCGGTGCACGATGAGCGGCTCGGCCACGTTCTCCGCGATGGTCATCAGCGGGTTGAACGAGCTGCCCGGATCCTGGAACACGAAGCCGATGTCGGCCCGCTTGGGCTTGAAGTCGCGCTCCTTGAAGCCGTTCATCTCCACGCCGAGCACGTTGAGCGAGCCGCCGGAGATGCGCTGCAGACCGGCGATCGCGCGGCCCGTGGTGGACTTGCCGGAACCGGACTCGCCCACGAGGCCGAGCACTTCGGAACGGTGGATCGTGAAGTCCACGCCGTCGACGGCCACGAAGTCAGGCTGCATGAGATGGCCCGGATACGTGATGGTCAGGCCCTTCGCCTCGACGGCGACGGGCTGCTTGCGCCAGTCGACCGTGCGTTCGATCGGCGCGCCCTTGTCGTCGCGCACGACGAGCTTCTGACCGATGCGCGGCACGGCGGCGAGCAGGCGACGAGTGTACGGATCCTGCGGATGGTGGAAGATCTGCTCGACGTCGCCCTGCTCGACGACGTGTCCGCGGTACATGACCACGACCTGGTCGGCGATGTCGGCGATCACGCCCATGTTGTGCGTGATGATGAGCACCGACGCGTCGAATTCGTCGCGCGCCAGGCGCAGCAGGTCGAGGATCTCGGCCTGCACGGTCACGTCGAGCGCCGTGGTGGGCTCGTCGGCGAGGATGAGGCCGGGGTTGAGCACCAGCGCCATCGCGATGACGATGCGCTGCTTCTGGCCGCCGGAGAACTGGTGCGGATAGTAGTCGATGCGCGTCTCGGCGTCCGGGATGCCGACCTTTTTGAGGATGTCGATGGACTTGGCGCGCAGCTCCTTCTTGTCCTTCATGCCGTGGGCGCGCAGGCCCTCCTCGATCTGCCAGCCGATCGTGTAGACCGGGTTGAGCACCGAGTTGGGCTCCTGGAAGACCATGGCGGCCTCGGAGCCGCGCATGCGGCGCAGGTCCTCGCCGCTCAGGGAGAGCGCCTCGAACCGTTCGGAGCCGTTGCGGCTGGACAGCCAGATCGCGCCCGACGTGGTGGCGGTCTCCGGCAGCAGCTTGATGATCGAACGCGCGGTGACGGACTTGCCGGAACCGGATTCGCCGACCACGCCGACCACGGTCTTGCGAGGGATCGTGAAGCTGACCTTGTCGATGGCCTTGATGGAACCGGCGTCCGTCATGAACGAGACGCTCAGATCCTTGATTTCGGCGAGGTTCGCGGCCTCGTCCTGCATGGTGGTTGTCTGCTGGCTCATTGCTGCTCCTTGCCCTCGCCGGCCTTGCCTTCGCCGGTCCATTCGGAGGCGACGAACGACGGGTCCCGGTCGGTCACGGTGGCCGCCTCGTGCGTGGCGGCCAGCGGGTTCTTGGCCGCGTCGAGTTCGGCGACGACCTCGTTGCGCGCGGACGGCTTCTGGTTCGGGTCGACGGACGTGTCCTCGATCGATCCGATGACCTCGCCCGCGGACTTGCGGGCGCGCAGTCGCGGATCGGCCAGGTCGTTGAGGGATTCGCCGACCAGCGTGATGCCGAGCACGATGAGCACGATCGCCATGCCGGGGAAGACGGCCGTCCACCAGATGCCGGCGGTCACGTCGGCCACGGAGCGGTTGAGGTCGTAGCCCCATTCGGCCGCGGCGGTCGGTTCGATGCCGAAGCCGAGGAAGCCGAGTCCGGCGAGGGTGAGGATCGCCTCGGACGAGTTGAGCGTGAGGATGACCGGCAGCGTTCGGGTCGAGTTCTTGAGCAGGTGGCGGGTCATGATGCGCCACGTGGAGGCGCCCACCACCTTCGCGGACTCCACGTAGGCGGAGTTCTTGATGCGCACCACTTCGGCGCGGATCGTGCGGAAGTACTGCGGGATGTAGACCACGGTGATGGAGATGCCGGAGGCGAGGATGCCGCTCCACAGGCCGGACTGGCCGCCGGAGATCATGATGGCCATGAGGATGGCGAGCAGCAGCGAGGGGAACGAGTAGATGGCGTCGGCCACGACGACGAGCACGCGGTCGACCCAGCCGCCGAAGTAGCCGGAGACCAGGCCCAGCAGCACGCCGGCGAAGATGGAGAGCACGACGGCGATGATGATGGCGATGATCGCGGTGCGCGCGCCCCACACGGTGCGGCTGAACACGTCGTAGCCGCCGACGGTGGTGCCCCAGATGTGCTCGGCGCTCGGCGCGGACTGCGTCGGGAACGACCTGCCGGAGGCGTCCTTCATCTGCGCGTATCCGTACGGCGCGATGACTGGCGCGAACAGCGCCAGCAGGATGAACGCGGCGGTGATCACGAGGCCGGTGACGAGCATGCCCTTCTGCCAGCCGACGGCGATCTTGAGGTCGCGCACGACGGGCAGCTTCTCGTACCACGGGGTCGGCTTGTTGACCTTGAGGTCGCCGAGCCGCTGGTCGCCGGGCACGCCGACTTTGGTTGCGGTGCTTTCGGTCATGTCAGTACCTCACTCTCGGGTCGATCAGCGCGCTGATCACGTCGACGATGAAGTTCACCACGGCCACGATGATGGCGATGAGGATCACGATGCCCTGCACGGCCACGAAGTCGCGCGCCTTGAGGTAGTTGGACAGCATGAAGCCCAGGCCCTTCCATTCGAAGGTGGTTTCGGTGAGCACGGCGCCGGCGAGCATCAGCGCGATCTGCATGCCCATGACGGTGATGATCGGGATGAGCGCGGGGCGCCAGGCGTGCTTGTCGAGCAGGCGCTTTTCGGACACGCCGCGGGAGCGTGCGGCCTCCACATAGCCGGAGGTGTAGGTGGAGATCACGTTGGTGCGCACGAGGCGGATGAACACGCCGGCGGTGAGCAGGCCGAGCGCGAGCGCCGGCAGCACGGCGTGGCGCAGCACGTCGACGAGCACGGTCATGTCGCCCAGCTGCAGCGCGTCGATGATGTAGAAGCCGGTCGGCGAGACGAGGCGCTGGAACTGCATTTCGCTGGCGAGGTTCGAGCGGCCGGACGTCGGCAGCAGGTTGAGCCAGACGGCGAAGATGAGCTTGAGCACGAGGCCGAGGAAGAAGACCGGCGTGGCGTAGCACAGGATGGCGAACACGCGGATGCCGGCGTCGGCGGCGTGGTCGCGGTGCTTGGCGGCGAGACGGCCGAGTCCGATGCCGACGATGAGCGCGACGATCAGGCTGAGGAACGCGAGTTCGAACGTGGCCGCGCCGTAGCGTACGAGGATGGTGATGACCGGCTGGTTGTCGGTGAGCGTGGTGCCCAGGTCGCCGTGCAGCAGGCCTCCGAGATAGTCGAGGTACTGCACGATGAGCGGGCGGTCGTAGCCGGCCGCATGGATGCGCTTCTGCAGTTCGGCGGGGGTGAGTCGTCCGCCGAGCGCGGCGGAGATCGGATCGCCGGTGGCGCGCATCACGAAGAACACGATGGTGACGAGGATGAATACTGTGGGGATGATCAGCAGGAACCGCGTCAGCACGAATCGGAAGAACCCGCCGGACAGGCGGTTCTTCTTCGGTTTCTTCGCCGACGTGGTGGAGGCCGCTGTGGCGTTGTCTGACACGCGTTGCTCCTTGGTCGAGGGTGTGGTCGCAAGACGGGTTGGCTCCCCTTCGTGGCGAAGGGGAGCCAACATGAGCCTGAATGGTGGCTGGGGCGGGGCCTGTGGGCCCGTTGCCTTACTTGGTCACCGAGGCGTAGCGGAAGCGGAAGGAGGCGTCGAGCACGACGCCGCTGACGTCGGCGCCGGTGACGGCCACCTGCGCGCCCTGCAGCAGCGGCAGGGTGGACAGATCGTCGGTCTCGATCTGCTGGATCTGCTTGAGGATCTCCTCGCGGGCGGTGGCGTCCTTCTCACCGGCCTGCTTGACGATCAGGTCGTTGACCTCCTGGTTGGAGTAGCCGTTGTTGACGAAGTTGCCTTCGCGGAAGAACGGGGACAGGTAGTTGTCCGGGTCGGAGTAGTCCGGGAACCAGCCGAGCTGGTAGACCGGGTAGGAGCCGTCGGAATCGTCGGTGACGTTGCGCTCGGAGCTGTACTGGGTCCATTCGGTGGACTGCAGGTCGACCTTGAACAGGCCGTCCTCTTCGAGCTGGGTCTTGATGGCCGCGTACTCGTCGGCGGAGGAGGAGCCGTAGTGGTCGGGGTTGTACTGGAGCTTGAGGTCGACCGGCGTGCTGACGCCCGCGTCCTCGAGGACCTTCTTGGCCTTCTCGGCGCTGGGCTTGCCGTTGCCGTCGCCGTAGGCGGACTTGAGGGTGTCCTCGTGGCCGGCGAGGCCGTCCGGGATGAAGGAGTACATCGGCGTGTAGGTGCCCTTGTAGACCTTCTCGCTCAGCTCCTCGCGGTCGATGAGGTTGGCCACGGCCTGGCGCACCGCCTTGGCCTTGGCGGCGTCCGCGTCGGGCTGGGATTCGCCGTACGGCTGGATCTTGAAATTGAAGACCATGAAGCGCTCCTCGCCGCCCGGGCCCTTGACGACCTTGACCTTGGAGTCCTTGGACAGGTCCTCGATGTCGGTCGGGGTCAGGGAGCGGTAGGCCACGTCGATCTGGCCCTGCTGCACGGCGAGCTTGAGGTTGGAGGCGTCGGCGAAGTACTTGACCTGCACGGCGTCGTTCTTGGCCGGGGTCAGGCCCTCGTAGGAGTCGTTCTTCTCGTAGCCGGCGGTCTCGTTCATCTTGAACGAGGTGAGCTTGTACGGGCCGGCGAAGGCGTTGCCCTTGACGATGGTGTCGGCGTCGGTGAGCTTGTCGGCGTCGAAGACCTCCTCGTCGACGATCGGGCCCGCCGGGCTGGAGAGCACCTGCTTGAGGGTCACGTCGAACGGCACGGAGTCCTTGAACACGACGGTGGTGTCGTCGGGGGCCTCGACGGATTCGATGTTGGCCAGCAGCGAGCTCGGGCCGTTCTCGTCGTTGATGGTCTTGACGCGGTCGTAGGAGAACTTGACGTCGGAGGAGGTCAGGTCGTGGCCGTTGGCGAACTTGAGGCCGGACTTGAGCTTGACGGTGAACTCGGTGCCGTCGTCGTTCCAGGTGCCGTCGTCGGCGGCGATGTCCGGGCTGAGCTCGGAGGTGTTGTAGTCCTGCGCGTACAGGAACGGGAAGATCTGGATCTGCACGGCGTACGAGCCGTTGTCGTACGAGCCGGCCGGATCGACGCTGACGATCTTGTCGGTGGTGCCGACGGTGATGGCGTTGCCGCTTGCGGCGGTGGTGGAGCCGTCGTCCTTCACGCCGCCGCACGCGGCGAGGGACGCGACGGCCGCGACCGATGCGACGGCCGCGAGCAGTTTCTTGTTCTTCACTTCGAATCCTCTCTTCATGGCCGCCCCTTACCATTGGGGCGACTTGGATTGGAGCCGACTATGAAGCTCTCGTGTTAACTTTCGGTTTCCATTCCAGACATCGCTCGTTACTAAACCGCTTCTGCTCGACCTTAACAATGGCGGAATTGCAACCTTTTGAGGAATCCAAAAACACTTCCGCCAACATGCCCACATGCTGAGACGCCCTCATGAGACAACGGCCTCATACCACCCCTCCGCATTTGACACGCGTAAGTTTATTATCACGGACGTCCACGTGGTCCCGGTATCGCGATGCGCGCGAGGCCGAGACAAGCGAACGACCACTACGACGACGAATCCCCACACATCAGAATACGAAAAGCCGCATTATCCGATACGACGGGAGGGGCGCCCCGCGTGCGGGACGCCCCTCCCCTGTCGCCCTTACTGCAGCCACGCACGCGGCTGCATACGGACCTACTTCAGCTTGCGGCCGGCGCACCACACCTGTTCGACCGTCCAGGCGGCCGGGTCGGTGAGCAGCAGGTCGGCGGCGTAGCCGGGGGCGATCAGGCCCAGCGGCGCGCCGGTGATCGCGTTCGGCCGGTCGAGACCGAGCACGCGGGCCGGGGTGAGCGTCGCGGCCTCCACGGCGGCGGGCGCGTCGAAGCCGAGCTCCAGCACCGCACGCCGCACGGCGACCTCAAGCAGCAGCGTCGATCCGGCGATCGCACCGTTGGAGACGAGCCGGGCGTGGCCGTCGACCACGTTCACGTCGAGCGCGCCGAGCTTGTACGCGCCGTCCGGGCAGTCGGTGGCGGCCATCGCGTCGGTGACGAACGCGATGCGGTGCGGCGCCAGTCCGAAGCCCAGCCGGACCATCGGGTTCTGCACGTGGAAGCCGTCGTTGATGAGCTCGATCGTGACGCGCGGATCCTCGGCGGCGGCCGGGATCGGGCCGGGTTCGCGGTGATGCAGGCCGTTCATCGCGTTGAACATGTGCGTCATGATGCCGGCGCCCGCGTCGAAGCCTTGCTTGGCGGTCTCGTAGTCGGCGTCGCAGTGGCCGACCGCCGGCACGACGCCGGCCGCGGCGAACTGTTTGATCGCGCTGATGCCGTGCGGCAGTTCGGGCGCGATGGTGATCTGCCGGATGCAGCCGTCGGCGGATTCGAGCAGCTCGTCGACGAGTTCGGGCACCGGGTCCTTGAGGCATTCCGGGTCATGCGCGCCCTTGCGCGCGAGCGCGAGGAACGGGCCTTCCAGATGCGCGCCGAGGATGTCGGGACGCTCGTCCATCTTGGCCCGCACGTTGCCGAGGTTGCGGCGGATCACGCCGACCGGGTTGGTGATCAGCGAGAGCACCTGTCGGGTCGTGCCGTGCACGGCGTGGCCGGCCCGCGCGACGTCGATGCCGTCGGGGCCGTCGTCGAACGACTTCTCCCATGCGCCGTGCGCGTGGATGTCGACGTAACCCGGCGTGAGCACGCGTCCATCGGCGTCGATGATCGCGTTCTCGTCGGCCGGGTCGATGCCGACCGAGCGGCAGGCGGATTCGAACGATTCCTCGTCGGTGCCGGTGGCGACGATCACGCCCTGAGCGTCGGCGACGACCCAGTAGTGGTCCTGTACGCCACGCGCGTCGATTTTGCGCGCACGATGGATCGCGACGGGCGACGGTTTGCCGGTCAGCGCGGCCGTTACGCGGGCGACGGTCTGTTCTCGTGTTTCAGTCATGCGACTCCCTTTCCATGTAGGTCATAACTTTCCGCGTACGCGAAACGGGCTCCCCGCAAGGAGCCCGTCAACGCACGGATCGCATCAGGTATCAGATGCCCTGCCAGGCCGGCTTGTGCTCGAACGCGTAGCGGTAGTAGTCCTTGTGGCGCAGACGCGACGCGGCGTCCTCGTCGATGATGACGGTCGCGTGCGGGTGCAGCTGGAGCGCGCTGGCCGGGCAGAATGCGGACACGCCTCCCTCGATGGTCTCCTCGATGGCCTCGGCCTTGCCCGAACCGAACGCCAGCAGCACCAGATGGCGGGCCTTGAGCACCGTGCCGATGCCCTGCGTGATGCAGTGGGTGGGCACCTGGTTGATGTCGTCGTCGAAGAAGCGCGCGTTGTCGACGCGGGTCTGCTCGGCCAGGGTCTTCACGCGCGTGCCGGAGGCGAGGGAGGAGCCGGGCTCGTTGAAGCCGATGTGGCCGTCGGTGCCGATGCCGAGGATCTGCACGTCGATGCCGCCCGCGGCCTCGATCGCCGCATCATACGCCGGGCCGGCGGCGGCGATCTTGTCGCCGTCCTCCAGCGGGGCGCCCTCAAGCACGTCGCCGGGCACGTGGACCTTGGCCGGGTCGAGGCCGAGGGGCTCGACGACGGTGCGGTGGATGGTGGAGTGGTAGGACTCCGGGTGGGTCAGCGGCAGACCGAGGTATTCGTCGAGCGCGAAGCCGCGCACCTGGCTCACGTCGATGGACTCGTCCTTGACGATCTTGGCGAGCGCCTTGTAGGCGGCCAGCGGGCTGGAGCCGGTGGCGAGACCCAGCACCGCGTCGGGCTTGGCCTTGATGAGGTCCGCGACGCAGCGGCCGTAGATCGCGCCGGCTTCGTCCTCGTTCTTGACGATGATGACTTCCGTCATTGGAGCATCCTTTCCTTCCTGCGGTGCCGTCCGATCATGCACGGACGCGCCTGGGCATGCGACACCGGTACTTATTCCACTGTTTGCGTGGGGTTGCCGACCTGCAATGGCATCATCGACATCCTTAATTGTTAATGATACTTACATAATTGAAAATCCGCCATCTATCGGCGTTTGTCGGACTGTCGCAAAGGTCGGAGAGGCTACAATAGAAAGACAGTTTGTCAAAGATGACCTACCATAGACGTCGCACGGCGAAATACGCGGCGCATACAACACGGACAGGGGCGGCACCATGAACGACCACATCCACGCGGCATTCCCGCTGCATACGCCGGGAAAGACCGCCAAGGCCAGCCCCTCCGACGTGCGGCGCAACAACCGTTCGCTCATGTTCAGTCTGCTCTTCCCCACGAACCGGTACTCGCGCGCCGATCTGGGCCGGCTCACCGGCCTGTCGCGCGTGGCCGTCTCCGACGTGGTCAACGACATGCTCGCCGAGGGCCTGATCCGCGAGAGCGGCCACGAGACGTCCACCGGCAAGGGCAAGCGCGGCACGCTGCTGAGCATCGACACCACGCGGCTGCGCATCATCAGCCTCGACCTGTCGCAGGCGCATCTGATCCAGGGCGCGGTCACCGATCTGCTCGGCCTGCCCCAGCAGCGCATGGAGATCGCACTCGGACCCGACAACCGCATCGACGCGGACGCGATCATCCAGCTGGTCGACCAGCTGGCCACCGACACGCTCGAGGCGGTCATCGGCATCGGCATCGCCGTGCCGGGCGTGATCCAGTCGGGCGTGATCCGCGAGTCCTCGGCGCTCGGCTGGCACGACGTCGACCTGCGCGGCCTGTTGGAGGCCCGCTTCGACGTGCCGGTCGTCATCACCAACGACGTGATCAGCGAGATGCTCACCGAGCGGTTCTTCGGCCAGGCCGGACCCAACCTGCTGTTCGTCAAGTTCGACCATGGCATCGGCGCGGCCACGCTCATCGACGATGTGACGGTGGTCGGCGAGCACCATGCCGGCGGCGAGATCGGCCACATCTCGATCGATCCGGAGAACGGGCCGCTGTGCCCGTGCGGCAAACGCGGCTGCATGGAGATGATGCTGTCGGTGGATGCGTTGCGCGAGCGGATGCGCGCCGTGGCGAAGGACGAGCGGCCGGACGTCATCCGGGACGCGGCGCAACGGTTCGCCGCCGCCCTGGCGATGCCGGTCGGACTGCTCGACATCGCCGACGTGTGCGTGTACGGCCCGCCGGACATCGTCAACAACACGTTCCTCGAGGCCGCGCAGCACCGGCTCGATCTGACCACGGAGTCGACGTTCCATGCGCGCACCGTCATCCGCCGGTGCCAGTGCGGCGCGGACATCACGCTGCGCGGCGGCGCGATCGCCGTGGTGCGCAACCACATCGAATCGCACTGACCGCAACACCACATATGAGATGACGGCTCCCTCTTCAACCGAAGAGGGAGCCGTCTCAACGAGAACGATCGAAATGAATGCGCCGCGGTCACATCCACTTCACCGCACATCTGAGAAGCCGGAGCCGGCGATGTTTCGCGACTACGACGCCCAGGCGGCGCCGATCGCGCCGACCGGCGCATCCACCGGCGCCAGCCGCAATCGGGCGCCCAGATCCAGCCCTTTCAGGAACGGACAGGCCGACTCGCGCGCGTGCAGTTCGTCAAGGATCACCTCGAGCAGCGGCCCGCCGGTCTTCGCCATGCCGCCGCCGATGACGATCAGCCGCGGGTCGACGGATTGGGCGACGATCTGCAGCGTGTCGCCGATCGCGTGCGTCACCATGGCGAGCACGCGCCGCGCCTCGCCGTCGCCGCGGCGGGTGGCAGCGATGAGATCGGGCATCGGCGGCCGGCCGTCAGCCGTCGGCCACAATCGCGCCACGGACGCGCCGGAGCATACGGTCTCCAAACATCCGCGCTGACCGCACGGGCAGTCGAACCGGTTCGGGTCGACCGGCACATGTCCGACCTCGCCGGCCGCGCCGCTGTAGCCGTGCTGCAGCACGCCGTCGACGAGCACGCCGGCCGCAAGTCCCGTGCCGAAGTTGAGGAAGGCGACGGTGCCGGACAGATCGTCGCCGCACAGCACGCGCGCCGCGCCCACGGCCGCCGCGTTCACGTCGTTGTCGACGTGGACTGGGATGCCGCCGAGACGGCCGGAGACGAGCGATCCGAGATCCAGTTCGTCGATGTCGAGGTTGACGACGTTGGCGATCCGCCCCGTCGCCGCATCGACCCGTCCGGGCGTGCCGATGCCCACGTGGGCCACGTCGGCGAACCGGTCGCCCGCCACGCCTCGCACCAGCGAGGCGACGTCGTCGAGCACGTTGTCGCCTCCACGGCGCGCGGGCACGCGGCGGGACGCGACGACGCGCCCGTCCGGGCCGATGAGCACGGCCTCGATCTTGGTGCCGCCGATGTCCACGCCGACCAGATATCCGGCGCGCCCCGCCACGGCGTCAGTTGCTGCGATGTCGGTCATTGCACTCCCCTTCCTTGATTGATGCTTCTTCGATTGTCGTATGCCGTCGACGCGTCGTCACACGCGGGTGAAACCGGCCCCTTCGAGGAACGCCAGCGTCTGTTCCTTGCGTTTGAACACGGCCGTGTTGCCGAGGATGCGCTCGCAGATGCTCCCCAGTTCGTCGCGCACGGCGGCGCGGATCGCGTCGCGGTCGCGGGACTCGCCCAGCGCGGCGCACAGTTCGCCCCATACGAGCGTGAACTCGCCCACCTCGTCCGGCAGGTCGCGTCCTTCGGCGAGTGCGTCCTCGATCAGGCCGAGCTGGCCGACGAGACGGCCGGGCAGGATGAACAGGCCCTGCGCCTCGATCAATCCGATCGGCTCCTGCTTGACCGGCCAGAATTCGGGATGCGCATGGAACACGCCTTCCGGATAGTCGTCGCTGACCGCGTTGTTGCGGAAGATCAGGCTCATTTCGTAGCCGCGTCCGGTCACGATCGCGCTGGGCGAGAGCGCGGACTGGCGGTTGCCGTCCGCATCGTGGCTGGCGATGCCGGCTTCCGTGTCGTCGTAGTCGATCCACGCCTTGCGGATCATGTCGGCGACGTCGACGATCGCCTCGCGCGAACGGGAGACGACGCGCACCTCGGTGCCCGGCCAGTCGAGGATTTCGACGACCGCGTCCGTATGGTCCGGCGGCGTGAGCGTGGCCCACGTCGCGGCCTTGAACATGGGCAGGATCTCGCCGCCGCCCTGGTAGTGGTCGTGGGCGAGCACGGAGCCGCCGATGCGCGGCAGGGCCGCGTTGCAGCCGAGGAAGTAGCCGGGGAACCGGTCTACGAAGTCGAGCAGGTGGCCGAAGGTGTCGCGGTCGACGTGCATGGGCGTGTGCCGCATGTTCACGCAGATGCCGTGCTGGTCGAAGTAGCCGTACGGGGAGAACTGCCAGAACCACGGCTCGCCGCCGAGCGTGACCGGCACGGTGCGCAGGGTGCGTTTGGCGCGTCCGGCGAAGCCTTCGTTCTCGTGGCAGATCGTGCATGCCGGGTATCCGCCGGCGACGGCGTTGCCCGCGGCGGCCTTCTTCATGTTCTTGAATTCGGGTTTGGCGAGGTTGATGGTCACGGTCAGGCCATGCGAGTCGAAGCGCGGGTTGCGGTCGAGCACGGCCTTTTTGACGTAGCTGCCGTTCACGCAGTAGTCGTAGAACCAGCGCATCGCGTCCATGCCGCCGCGCGCGGTGACGGCGCCCGCGGGTTCGTCGTCGTCCGTCACGGTGTTGCCGGCGCGTTCGATCGCGGCGAATCGGCGTTGGATGACGGACGGCGCGGCATCGAGCGCGCCCATGACGTCGTCGGCCGCGTCGGGCCAGTCGACGTCGTCGCACAGGCCGGCCGCGGCGAGCGCGTCGCGCAGTCCGGCGAGCAGTTCGTCGATGCTCCTGCCGTTCGCCGTCTCACCGGTCGGCCGGTAGGAGTCGAGCCCGAACCGCGCGAACACGCGGTTGCGGGTCCAGTCGACGTCGCGTGGATCCAGTTCGAGCCGCAGCCGCGCATGGTCGACGAGCGCGTCGATGGCCGCGTATACGGCCGTTTGCGCGTCGCGATCGCGTTCCGCGAAGCCGGTCGCGGCGGTCGCGTCGGCCGTCATCGCGCGCCCCCTTCCATGACGTCGGCGACGATGGCGTGCATCTCGTCGAGCCGCTCCTCCATCTCCTGCACGAGTTTGATCTGCGTACGCGAGCGGACGAGGTTGTGTTCGGGGTATTTGGTGGCGAAGTACACGTCGCCGGCGATGTAGTCGGCGAGGAAGCGCATGCCGCATTCGAGCGTCATCATCATCGCGCCCATGGGCAGCAGTTCGGCCTCGCGCGGCGTGATGCTGCTGCGCAGTTCGCCGACGAACCCTTCCGTGTAGGCACGGAACAGGTCGGGGCTGAAGTGCACCTTGTCGAGGTCGGGCTCGTCCTCGAGCGCGGTGGAGGCGCCGAATCGGATCGAATCGCCGAAGTCGTAGAGCATGGAGCCGGGCATCACGGTGTCGAGGTCGATGATGGCGCGCGCCTTGCCGGTGGCCTCGTCCATGAGGATGTTGTTGAGCTTGGTGTCGTTGTGGGTGACGCGCAGCGGGACCGTGCCGTCGGCAAGTCCGTCGGTGATGGTCGCGTACACGTCGGCGTGGCCCATATAGAACGCGGTCTCGTCGGGGCAGGTCGCGGCCCGGCCGCTCGCGTCGGCGGCGACGGCGGCCTTGAAGTCCTCGAAACGGTGGGGCGTGTCGTGGAAGTGGGCGATAGTCTCGGTCAGCTCGGACGCGTCGAAGTCGGCCAAGCTGTTCTGGAACGCGCCGAACGCGGCTCCCGATTCACGGAACACGTCGGCGTTCGGCACGAGGTTGTAGGAGACGGTGCGTTCGATGAAATCGAAGACGCGCCACGCTCCCCCGTCGTCGGTGCGGATCCAGGTAGCCCCGTCGCGCGTGGGCACGAGGTCGAGCGTCTCCTGTCCCCGTTCGCGCAGGAAGCCGGTGACGAGCTCGATGTTGCGCATGAGGTGCACCGTGTCGGGGAAGATGGACGTGTTCATCTTCTGCAGGATGTAGCGTCGCCGGTCGGTGGTCGCCAGATACGTGGTGTTGATGTGGCCGTCGCCGTATGGTTCGACGCTTTCGACCGTTCCTTCAAGCTGGAAATGGGCGGCGATGTTGGCGAGTGCGGCGTCATGGTCCGTCATGATGTCCTCTTTTTCCATGTGTTCTTGCATACAGGGAGTAAGTATGGTCCGCCCGCGCGTCGGGAGTGGGAACGACGCGCGGGACGGACCGGTCCGAAACGCGGGCCGTCAGAGCCTGCGCCAGGCGATGGCGCTGGGTTCGAGGTCGAAGTGCTCGCCGGTGCCGTCGGGCAGGGTCACGTCCGTGGCTTGCGGGCGGTCGGTGTTGTTGATCACGCAGTACCAGCCGGACTCGGGGAAGCGAGCGACCTCGCATTCGGGGTTCGACGTGCTGTACGCCGCGTACCGGTCCTCGTGCCGGCTCGCATAAAACAGGATGCGTTCCAAAAGCCTGGCGTTCGCGGCCGAATACGGCAGGCCGGACACGTACACGCCGCGCCCCTTGCCGTACTCGTTGACCGCGAGCTGCACCTGGCCGTGGTCCGCGCGCAGCAGGGTCACCCGTTCGTTGACCGGGAACGTGTTCAGGATCGGCTCGCCGAAATCGATGCCGCCGAGCGGAACCCTGCCCTGCCCGCCGCCGCAGCCCGACAGCGGGATGCGATAGCCGGCCGACTCCCACGCCGCGCGTACGGCCGGATCGACGGGCACGTCGGCGGTGATGAAGTGGTCGGCCACGACGGGCGGGAAGTACTTGTCGACCGACAGGGTCTGGAAACGCTCCTCGTCCACGCCGAGCACGTCGGCCAGCTGGAAGAACCGGCCCTGGAACCACTGCGAGCTCGGCTCGCCCACGCCGACCAGCGCGCCGCCGGAACGCACCCACGCGCGCAGCGTCTCGGCCAGCCGCGGATCCTTCGCCCAGACGTCGCCGCCCGAATACGCGGTATCGACCGGACCGCCGGTGATGATCACGTCGACATCGTCATCCACGCCGTGCTCGAGCACGTCGTCGAAACTGACGAACCGCACGTTGACGCGCATACCGGACAACGATTCGAGAATGCCGTAATACGAGACCGTCTGCTTGTTGGGCAGGGCGTGCGCGACCGTGTACGCCATCCACGACCGCATCCTGCCCCAACTGTTCAGGATCGCGACGTTCAGCTCGCCTTCGGCCGGCTCACCGCCGGTGCGATCATGGATGTCGCGGAACTCGTCGGCGATGTGCGTGACCGCGTCCACGAACTTGGGGAACTTCGCGGCCAACGACAGGTAGCCGCCATAGCCCATGCGGGCGATGGGGCTCCTCAGGATCGCGCGACGGGCCTTGCGCCAGTTGTCCCACGCCTCGATGCTCGGATCGTTGCCCTCATAGAACGTGTCGGGGAAGAAATACGGCAGGAAACGGCCTTCGGTGTATTTCACGCCCTTGATGTCGGCGATCATGCGCGTGGTGGTGCCGTCGCCGATCGAACCGACGACCGCGTCGAGGCCAAGATCCCCGAACCCGTCCTTGTACGGTTCGGTGCCGATCCACTGGTCGCCGAGGAACATCATGGCTTCCTTGCCGGCCGCATGCGACATGTCGGCCAGCTTCTTCACGTTCTCGCGCACGAAGCCGGACAGGAAGTCGATCCAGTCGCGCTGCGCCTTGCCGGGCACGCGCCATGCGGAGTTGTAGCAGCCCTCGTCCACGAAATCCTCCGCGCGAAGCCGGTAGCCGTACCGCTCTTCGAAATCGTCGAGCGCGCGCGGCGACACGGTGCACGAGCAGCCGAACCAGTCGACGATCTTCTCCCGGTGCTTCGGATCGAAGATCAACGTGAACTGGTAGAAGAACGTCGTGAAACGCACCACGTCGGTGTCGGGATTGGCTTCGAGCCACCGCTCGAACGTGTCGAACACGAACCTGCGCGTGGCCGGATGGTAGATGTCGAACGGGATCTCGTGTTCCTTGTCGCCCCAGTCGTTGGTGAGATGGTTGTACATCTCGACCGGATCCCAGATGATGTACGCGAGGAACGAGACCGTGTACTCGTGCATCGGGGTCGCGCCGCACACCGTGACCGTATGGGTGTCGGTATGCACCTCCCACCGTTCGGGGTCGACCACTTCGCCCGTGGTGCGGTCGATGACCTCCCAGTACTTGGCCGGGTTCGCATCGTAGTTCGGCGTCAGCTGCTCCGCGAAGAAGCCCTCCATCAGGTCGATCGACACGCGATCCGTCTCCGCGAGCACGCGCTGGGTGAGCAGATACACCTGCGGGGTCTCGTCCATATGCAGCGTGATCCACTCGTTATGGGCGCGCGTCGGGAAATACGCGCTGTAGATCTTCTTGCCCAGCGCGCGCACGGCGTCGTCGAGCTGCGTGCCGTCCGAGTTGCGGATCGCATCCGCGCCCCACAGTTCGGCAAGCTCCCTGGTCTTCTCGGCGAAATTCGATTCGCTCGGAAGCGTGAATCGTCCGGTGGTGGTCATGAAAGTGGTACTCCTTTGTACGTTTTCAGAGTAAATATGGTTTTTCGATATTGCAATTACGGACTCGCGCTGCGCGCGAGGCTCAATGCTGCCTTCGCTCGACCTATCGGCTCGCTCAGGCTGACGCTACGGGAAGCCCACCGGGCTTCCCGCTTAACGCGTCAGCCTTTAACCGCACCTGCGGCGAGGCCGGCCTGCCAGTAGCGCTGGAGGGCGAGGAAGAGGATGATCACGGGCAGCACGCCGAGCAGCGCGCCCATCATCAGGGCGCCGCGGTCGTTGAACGTGGCGAGCGAGACCATGCCGTACAGGCCGAGCGTGACGGGCTTCAACGTGTCGGCGGAGATCATCATGAGCGGCAGCAGGAAGTTGTTCCATGTCGCGACGAACAGGAACAGGAAGATCGTCACCATCGCGGGGGCCAGGATGCGCAGCACGATGGTGAAGAAGATCCTCGCCTCGCTCGCCCCGTCGATGCGCGCGGCCTCGAGCAGCTCGTTCGGCACGGAGGTCTGCGCGTACACGCGGCCCAGGAAGAAGCCGAACGGCGAGACGCAGCAGGGGATGATCACGGCGAGCATCGTGTCGGTCAGGTGCATCGCGTGGAAGATCGAGTACTGCGGGATGGTCAGCAGCGCGGCCGGCATGAGCATGCAGCCCATGATGACGCCGATGGCGAGGTTCTTGCCGCGGAAGTTGAACTTGGCGGTGGCGTAGCCGGCCATGACGGCGACGAGCGTGCCCACGGCGGCGGAGACGCCCGAGTAGATCAGGGAGTTGAGCACCCAGCGCCAGAAGTTGCCGCGCGTCCAGCCGAGCAGCTTGCCGTAGTTGGTGGCGATCGCGTTCGGCAGGTCGGCGATGCCGACGGCGAACCACAGGCCGTTGCTGCCGGTCATCTGCGCCGGCGTCTTGGTGGACGCGATGATCGCCCAGTAGATCGGGAAGAGGAAGTAGATGAGCGTCAACACCAGCACGATGATGGTGACGGTCTTGACGAGCGCGGACGGCTGCATGGAACGGGGCAGGTCGTTGGCGTGCAGGTCGCGGATGCGGTCGGCCTTTTTGCGGGCGCGCAGGGCGGCGCGCTCCTCCTTGCTCATGTTCCGAGTTTCGGCGAGGCTCATTCCTGGTTCACCTTCCTTTCGGCGAGGGCGTAGAGCGCGGCGAGGATGCCGGCGATGAGCGCCATGACGATGGCGACCGCGGAGGCGGGGCCGTCGCCGGACGGCGTGAGCGTGCCGCGTGAGGTGTACAGGGCCATCATCATCGGCGTGAACGATTTGGAGATGCTCGGATCGGATACGGACATGATCTCCGGCTCGTTGAACAGCTGGATGGTGCCGACGATGGACAGCAGCATGGCCAGCAGCGCGGCGGCGCGCACGTTGGGCAGCTTGATGCGCATGGCGATCTGGAAGCCGTTCGCGCCGTCGATGCGCGCGGCCTCGTACAGGTCGTGCGGGATGGCCTGCAGCGCGGCGAGGAAGATCAGCATGTTGTAGCCGGTGAACGTCCATGTGGTGATGTTGGCCATCGAGCCGATCACGATGTTCTTGGCGAAGAAGTCGACGTTGATGCCGATCGCGGCGAGTCCCTTGACGATCGGCGAGATCTGGCCGTTGTACAGGAACACCCAGATGATCGAGGCGACGACGCCGGGGATGGCGTACGGCAGGAAGTAGCCGAGGCGGAACACGGTGACGCGCTTGACGATGAACGAGTCGAGCAGCATGGCGAGCGCGAGCGCCGCGATGATCATGAACGGCACCTGGATGAGCGTGTAGAGCAGCACGCGGCCGATGCCGGACCAGAACGCGGACGAGGTGACGACGAACTGGAAGTTCTGCAGCCCCACGAACTTGTTGACGAGCTTGCCGCCGCCGTATGCGCCGCCGCCTTCGGCGACCTGGCGGAAGAAGCTGGAGTAGATGGCCCAGACGATGGGCAGGATGAAGACGAGCGCGAACAGGATGGCGAACGGCGCCATGAAGGCCCAGCCGGTGCGGTTCTCGCGTTTGGCCGCGTCGGAGCGCTTCGGCTTGGCCGCCGCCCCGGCGCCCGGGGCCTTCGTCGTGTGCGTGGTTGCGGACATGGGAACGACCTTGCTTTCGGACGATAACGGATGGAAACGATGTGATTCACGAGAAAAGGCCGGAGCCTTGGACTCCGGCCTTTCTCAGATGGTGTTGCAACGGCTGTCATCTGCCGGGAAAGAACCGGTCAGAGGCTTCCCTCTACTCCTTGACGGACAGGTTGAGGTTCTTCAGCGTGTCGATCGAAGTGGTCTGCGCCACGGAGAAGATGTCCTCGACCTTGCCGGAGCCGTCGACGGCCTTGGCCGCGGTCGTGTTCATCGCGGCGGCGACGGCGGAGAAGCCCGGCATGTAGGTGAAGTCGCCCATGTTGTTGTTCGCGGTCTTGAACTCGGCCATGATGTCCTGGCCGCCGAAGAACTTGGCCCAGTCCTCGGGGGTTTCGGCGTCCGCGGTGGTGGCCGCCGGCACGAGGCCCTGCGAGACGAGGTCGGAGATCTGGGTGTTGAACCAGTCGAGGAACTCCATGGCCTCCTTGGGGTGCTTGGAGGTCTTGAGCACCGCGACGCCGGAGCCGCCGTCGGGGCCGGTCTTGCCCGCGTTGCCGAACCAGTCGCCGAGCTGGGCGACCTGCCAGTCGCCGGCGCCGGTCTCGCCCGCGGAGCCCATGAACAGCGGGGCCTCCCATGCGGCGGCCACGGTGCCGATCAGCGAGCCGTCCTGCAGCGAGGCGTCGAAGGAGGCGTCCCAACGGGCGTTGGTGGTGGCGGCCTTCGCGTCGAGCAGCTGCTGGTAGAGGTCGGCCACGGCCTTGGAGCCGTCGGTCTCGGTGTTGACGACCCATGCGTCGTCCTCGACCTTGTACCAGCCGCCGGAGGCGCCGGCCAGGCCGGAGATCATGTTGCCGGCCTCATCGGGCTGGTAGGACATGATGTACTTGCCGGCGGCCGCGGCCTTCTTGGCGGAGGCGATCATCTCGTCGGCGGTCGTCGGCACGGAGATGCCGAGCTTGTCGAATTCGGCCTTGTTGTAGAAGTAGACCAGCGGGCCGGTGTCCTGCGGCAGGCCGAAGTACTTGCCGCCGACCTGCATGAGCGAGTACGGGCCGGACGCGAAGTGGTCCTTGTACTGCTCGGCGTATTCGGTGACGTCCTGCAGCATGTCCTTGGTGAAGACCTCGGGCAGCTCCGCGTAGCCGACCTGCGCCAGATCGGGCGCGTTGTCGTTCTTGACGTCGGTCTCGAGCTTCTTGATCATCTCGGAGGCCTTGCCGTCGAACTTGGTGGCCTTGACCTGGATCTCGGGATGCTCCTTGTTCCATTTGGCGACGATGTCGTTGACGAGCACCATGCCGTCGTTGTCGGGCAGGCGGTGCATGTAGGTGATGTTCACCACGCCGCCGTCGGACGAGCCGCCGTCGGACGCGTTGGTGTTGGTGCTGGTGTCGGACCCGCAGCCTGCAAGTCCCATCGACAGCGCGGCAAGCGCGGAGAATCCCGCCATCAGCCTCTTCTTGTTCACCATGGTTCCACTCCTCTTCGAGTTGTCTGGCTGCCACCTCGGCGTGGCAACTGTGTTTAGACTACGTCTCCGGAGCTTAAATGTCAACTACCTTTACATTAACCGCGTGTCCTACCTGACATCATTGAAATTCGGCCATTTTCCCATGGGCAACAACCCATGCAACTACCATTTGGTAAATCTTCTTAACAAAAAGCTCCCGACTTCACGAGAAGTCGGGAGCGGAATGGAAGCGGCTTGGATCCGCTAGCGCATGGCGGCGACGGCGGCCCGCACGACGTCGCGGTCCGTCTTCTCGATGCGGGCATCAGCGCCGCCTCCGCCGGGGCCTCCCGGCGAGGGAACGGTGGTCTTGGCGCTCATGTGGATGGCGTCGACGCCGGTGGAGCGCAACGCGGGGATCGAACCGACCGTCACGCCGCCGCCGGCCTCGATCTGGATGCGCCCGGCCGCATGGGCCACCAGGTCACGCAGACGGTCCAGCGCCTGCGGCGCGGTGGCCGCACCGCCGGAGGTGAGCACGCGCGTATATCCGAGCTCGATGAGCGTGTCGAGCGCGGCGAACTGGTCGGGCACCATGTCGAACGCGCGATGGAAGGTGATCTGCACCCTGCGGTTGCAACGCTCCGCCTCCGCGCGCGCCTCGTCGGCCAGACGCTCGGCGGCCGCCACGTCGACCGTGCCGTCGGGTTTGAGCGCGCCGACCACCACGCCGGAGGCGCCGGCCAGGATGGCCGAACGCACGTCCACCGCCATGACGTGCAGCTCGCCGGGGTCGAAGACGAACGCGCCGCCGCGCGGGCGGATCAGCGCCTGCACGCCCTGCGGCACGCCGACATGCGCGCACGATTGGATGAGTCCGAAGCTGGGGGTCACTCCCCCGGTGGCGCCGAGCGCCATGCACAGCTCGATGCGATCCGCACCCTCCTCGAGCGCGATCACCGCCCCCGAGACGTCCTGTACCGCGATTTCCAGTGTCATGCCATCTCCTTCGATGTTCTCTCGTTCGGCTACGCGCGGCACACATCGAAACCGGACGCGTCACGTCCAGATTGTCGCATTACCCGCACCCGAGGCAAATCGGCGACACGCCGGGACGTCAATCGATTTGCAGCCATTGATTAACGGCGTTAATATATAAACATCGTTCAGCTTCAACGACGAGACACATCACCGCCGATACAAGCACGACGATACAGCACCATACATCAGCACGCGCCACGCGACGACGCGACCGAGCCGGCAAAGGAGCAGGACATGGCAGACAACGGCACCACCGCAACGTCCATCGCATCCGTCTCCGAAGCGAACCGCTCGCGCATCATGCGTCACCTGTACCGCAACGGCGTGTGTTCCCGCGCACAGATCGCCGAGGCGCTGTCCCTCACCCCCGCGGCCGTCACCAAGATCACCGCGCGACTCATCGAAACCGGCGTGATCCGCGAGACCGGCGGCATGGAGGGGCGCAAGAACCGCCGTTCCATCGGACTCGGGCTCAACGTCGGATCGTTCCACGTCGTCGGCGTCAAGTTCGCGCGCAGCATCGTGCAGATCGGCCTGTTCGACCTCGCCGGCACGCCGCTCGATGTGCGCGAGATCGACAAGGTCACCGAGGAGACGATCCCCGCCACGCTTGCCGCCATCCACCGCGCGGTGGGCGACATGCTCGCATCGGACGCGGCGATCGTGGCCGTCGGCATGGCCGTGCCCGGCCCCTACCTCAAGGACTCCGGCCGCACCGCGGTCGTCTCCTCGATGCAGGGCTGGAAGCAGGTCAACTTCCTCGACGAATTCGCGCATGCGTTCCGCGTGCCCGTCTTCGTCGAGCAGGACGCCCGCGCCGGCGCGCTCGCCCAGTGCCTGTTCGACCCGGACAACGCCGGGGCCGACTCGCTCGCCTACTACCTGATCGGCGAGGGCGTGGGACTGGGCGTCGTCGAACGGGGCCGCATCATCGACGGCCATCTCGGCGCGGCCAGCGAACTCGGCCACGTCAGCGTCGACGTCGTCAACGGACTGCCGTGCGAATGCGGCAACGTCGGCTGCCTCGAACGCTACTGCTCGGCCACCGCCATCCACCGCATGATCGTCGAGGATGGCGGCCTGATCGACGGTGCGGCACGGCTCACGCACGCGCAGGCATGCCGCGAGCTGTTCGCCATGGCCGCCGGCGGCGACGCGCGCGCGGCCGCGATCGTGCGCCGGGCGGCGCGCTACGTCGCCTTCGGCTGCGTGACCATCATCAACATGTTCAACCCGCAACGGATCGTCATCGGCGACATCGGCGCGGCGGCCGGCGACCTGCTGCTCGACGTCGTGCACGAGACGGTGGACCGGCACGTGCTGCCCGAGCTCAATGAGTCGACCTCCATCACGTTGTCGTCGCTGCCCTCGGACGCGGCGCTCGGCGGCGCGGCGGCGGTGGCGATCGACCGCTTCCTCGAACAGCCGTCGGCGTTTCTCGAAAGCGCCTGAACGGCGCGCCAACAGGATTTGCAACTACAATCAAAAGAGCAAGTGCCCGAAACCGCACGGTCGAGGGCGACAAACAAGAAAGGAACCATCATGGCCAAGCCCATCGTCCTGTCCCTTGGAGAACTGCTGTGGGACATGCTGCCCACCGGCAAGCGCGCGGGCGGCGCCCCCGTCAACTTCGCCTACCATGCGATGATGAACGGCACCGAAGGCTGGTCCATCAGCGCGGTCGGCGAGGACGCGCTCGGCGATGAACTGCTCGTGGAGGCGGAGAAGGCCGGCATCCACACCATCATCCAGCGCAACGCGTGGCCGACCTCCACCGTCGAGGTGGCCCTGAAGAACGGCATCCCGGAGTACACCATCGTCAAGGGCGTCGCATGGGATCACCTGCTGCTCACCCGTCAGCTCATCGAGGTCGCCGAGCAGGCCGACGCCGTGTGCTTCGGCACGCTGGGCCTGCGCTCCCAGGAGTCGCACGACACCATCGTCGAGCTGCTCAAGCACACCAAGGCCAGCGCGATGAAGTTCTTCGACATCAACCTGCGTGGCGACCACTACTCCAAGGAGCTCATCGAGGAGCTGCTCGGATACGCCACCGTGTTCAAGATCAACGACGCCGAGCTGCTGCTCCTGCGCGACATGTTCAACATCCGCGGTACGTCCGACGACGAGGCCTGCCGTTGGTTCATGTCCGAGTACGGCCTCGACTACGTGATCCTGACCGGCGGCTCGACCTTCTCCACCATCATCTCCAAGAACGGCGAATCCTCCACGCTGAACACCCCGCACGTCGAGGTCAACGACACCGTGGGCGCCGGCGACTCCTTCTCCGGCACGTTCACCGCGAAGATCCTGCTCGGCAACACCCTCGCCGAGGCGCACCGCGCCGCCGTGAACACCGCCGCGTTCGTGTGCACGCAGGCCGGCGCCTGGCCGAAGTACCCGGACGTCATGCCGGACTACCTCGCCGAAGCCGGCGAGTGATCGATTCGGCCGGCCGATCCGTCGATCTGCCGGCCGGCTCGACCCCATCGGACGCCGCCCCTCGCGGCCCAGCGCGATACACCGCCGGGCCGCGAGGGGCGGCGTCCGTGCATCTCCGGATGTGCGCGCTAACGACATACCGGACACGCGGGAGGAACCGCCGAATTCCGCCGATAGAACCGGTTCGACATATACTTGACGAGGTCGTCTCTTCCACGCCACGCATGGATGCGCGGCGGAAGGACGGCCGACAAGCTCATTTTCCGAAGGAGGACACCCATGAGCATTCGCGACACCGTCACCGGCGTGCAGCACGTCGGCATCCCCACCACCGACCTCGAGGGCACCATCGCCTATTACGAGAGGCTCGGATTCGAATGCCTCGGCATCTACCCGAACGGCGAGGACCGTTGCACGTTCCTGCGCCTGAACAACCTCACGCTCGAGGTGTGGACGATGGATCCGACCCCGATGGAAAACGGCGCGATCAACCACTTCGCACTCGATTCGACCGACATCGAGGCCTCGTTCGCCGAGGCCCAGAAGCTCGGCCTGGACTTCGTCGAGGGTTCCATCCAGCACATCGACACGTTCTGGGAGCACGGCATCCGCTACTTCAACGTGCTCGGCCCCAACCACGAGGTCATCGAATTCTGCCAGATCATGTGACTTTCCAGGCGGCCGGGAGGTCATAGGGCCGCCGACGTCAGCTATCGGAAATCATTGCCTAACGTTCAAAAAGGGGGACTTATTCATGGGCAAGACCGCTGACAAGACCACGCCGTGGGTGGAAAGCCCCGACGGATACCTCGACCGCACGCCGGTCCTGCAGTTCGCGATGACCTCGGTGCTGTTCGCCTTCTGGGCGATCGCCTCGAGCCTCAACGACGTGCTGATCACGCAGTTCAAGCCGGTGTTCGAGCTGACCGACATGCAGACCGCGCTCGTGCAGTCCGCGTTCTATGCCGGCTACTTCATCATCGCGATTCCCGCATCGCTGTTCATCAAGAAGACCAGCTACAAGGTGGGCATCATGACCGGCCTCGCGTTCTTCGCGCTCGGCTGCTTCATCTTCTTCCCCGCCTCGCGCCTGATCACGTACGAGATCTTCCTGTTCGCCATCTTCGTCGAGGCGATCGGCCTGAGCTTCCTCGAGACCTCGGCCGACACGTACGCCACGCTGCTCGGTCCGAAGCGCCTGAGCACGCTGCGACTCAACGTGGCGCAGACCATGAACGCGCTCGGCCTGCTCACCGGCGTGCTGCTCGGCAAGTATTTCGTGTTCCAGGACTCCAACCTGCACACCGAGATGGAGAAGCTGCGCAAGACCGATCCGCAGGGCGCGCTCGACCTCGCCTCCGAACAGCTCGGCCGCACGCTGCAGCCGTACATCGTGGTCATGATCGTCATGCTCGTCTTCATCGTGCTGTTCGCGGTCGTCAGGTTCCCGAAGTGCCGCCCGCAGACCAAGGAGGGCGACGTCGCGAAGGCCACGCTCGGCGAGACGATGAGCTACCTCGGCCATAACGGCCGCTTCTGGCAGGGCATCGCCGTCCAGTTCATCTACATCGGCGCGCAGACCGGCATCTGGTCGTTCACGATGCGCCTGGCGCTGAACGTGTCCGAGCAGGCCGGCGCCCCGATCTCAGACCGCGAGTCGGCGAACTACATGATGATCAGCTACATCATCTTCTTCGTCGGCCGTATCTCCGCATCCTACCTGCTGTCGAAGTTCCGCGAGACGCGCGTGCTGGCGGTGTACATGATCGTCGGCTGCGTGGTGCTCATCGGCACTGCGTTCGTGCCCGGCATGGCCTCCGTCTGGCTCGCCGTGCTCGTCTCGCTCTTCCTTGGCCCGGGCTGGCCGACGATCTACTCGCGCACGCTCAAGACCGTCGAGGACCGCCGCCACACCGAGACCGCCGGCGCGATCATCGTGATGGCGCTCGTCGGCGGCGCGCTTCTGCCGATGGCGCAGGGCGCGCTCTCCGATGCGGTGAACATGCAGTTCTCGTTCATCCTGCCGGCCATCGAGCTGCTCATCGTCGGACTGTACTTCGTCTCCGAGTTCAAGCGCGACAAGTACACCCCGGCCCAGCTCAAGGCCATGACCGAGGACGGCGAGATCGCCAACTGACGGCTCCCTCCGGAATCGATTCCCAGTCTTTCTTTCCAGGGACACGGGCCCCGCTTCGGCGGGGCCCTTTTTCATGCCTCCTTCGTCTCTCCGCCGCGTTGCGCCCGTGCCCGTCCGCTTCTCTCCGCGTGCTTGGCGTGTCGGGAACTAAACCGATTTAGAATAGTCCCGACAACATTGATTAACACCGTTAACAAAGAAGTTAGGCAGACCATCATGGCATACACCGAGATCCCCTCCAGCGTGGCGGCGTTCATGCGGCGCATCACCGACCTGTGCGGCGAGGAGCACGCCGGATGGGCGGAGAACTTCAACGCATGCTTCGCGAACACGCTCACCACCACCGTCAACCGCCACGACGACGGCACGACGTTCCTGCTCACCGGCGATATTCCGGCGATGTGGCTGCGCGATTCGACCGCCCAGCTGCGCCCGTACCTGCCCATCGCCGCCGGGGACGACGATCTGGCCGCGATGATCGAAGGCCTGGTGCGCCAGCAGTTCCGTTTCATCACCATCGACCCGTATGCGAACGCGTTCAACGAGACGCCGTCCGGCGCAAGCTGGGACAAGGACGACCGTTCCGACTTCTCCAGCCCGTGGCTGTGGGAGCGCAAGTACGAGGTGGACTCGCTGTGCTACCCGATCCAGCTCGCCTGGCTGCTGTATGCGAACACCGGCCGCACGTCGCAGTTCGACGACGAGTTCGTCGCCGGAGTCCGGCGCATCCTCGACGTGTTCGAGACCGAACGCGACCACACGGACTCGCCGTACTTCTTCGAACGCGACTGCGACCTGCCCACCGAATCGCTGGAGAACAACGGCAAGGGCTCCCCCGTCGCCGTCACTGGCATGACATGGTCCGGCTTCCGCCCGAGCGACGATGCATGCACCTACCACTATCTGGTGCCGTCGAACATGTTCGCGGCCGTGGTCATGGGCTATCTGGAACGCATCTTCGGCGGGGACGTGCTGGACGATCCCACGATCGTCGCCCGCGCCGCCGATCTGCGCCGGTCGATCACGGACGGCATCGCACGGCACGCGACGACGACCAACCGCGACGGCGAGACGATCTGGGCGTACGAGACGGACGGACTCGGCCACTACAACGTCATGGACGACAGCAACGTGCCGAGCCTGATGGCCGCGCCGTATCTCGGCTTCTGCGAGCCGGACGACCCGACGTATCTGGCGACGCGCCGCACGCTGCTCAGCGACGAGAACCCGTACTACTACGAGGGCAAATATCTGCGCGGCATCGGCTCGCCGCACACTCCCGCCAACTATGTGTGGCCGATCGCACTCGCCATCGAGGCGATGACCGGCGACGACCATGACTACAAGGCGCAGGTGCTCGACCGGCTCGTCGCGACCGACGCGGGCACGCACCTGATGCACGAGGGCATCGACGTGAACGACCCGACCAAGTACACGCGCGAATGGTTCAGCTGGTCGAACATGATGTTCTGCGAGCTGGTGATGGACTACTTCGACATTCGCGTCAAGCGCTGACGCGAAACGTGCGTATACTATCCATAGGACGGTAAGCGCTTTCCAAATACTTTCCGATAACGCAACCCTTCGGCCACGGCCGACCAAACCCAAGGAAGGAACATCATGACCACCAATCCCAAGTACGTACTCGGCACCGAGGCCAACCGCATCTTCATGGCCTCCGAAACGTATGAGCTACTGAACTTCGGCAAGGGCTTTCCTGCACCGTGCGGCGGCTCCGGCTGGCTGAACGCCGACGGCACCCTCGACCCCTCCCACGGCGAGGAGACGTGGATCACCAGCCGCATGGCGCACGTCTACTCGATCGGCGAGATGCTCGGCTATCCGGGCGCCGGCGAACTGGCCGACAAGGCGCTCGCGGGCCTGACCGGCATCCTGCACGACGACAAGAACGGCGGCTGGTACCCGCAGGTGCACGAGGACGGCACGCCGGAGCCGGGCAAGGTCTGCTACGCGCACGCGTTCGTGATCCTCGCCGCCTCCTCCGCGCTGCTCGCGGGACGCCCGGGCGCCAAGGAGCTGCTCGACGAGGCCCTGGCCACCTACGACAGGCACTTCTGGGACGAGAAGATCGGCCTGGCGGTCGACACGTGGAACACCGAGTTCACCGAGCTCGACCCGTACCGCGGCCTGAACGCGAACATGCACACCGTCGAGGCGTTCCTCGCCGTGGCCGACGCCATCGGCGACAACTCCTACCGCGTGCGCGCCGGCCGCATCATCAAACACGTGCTCGGCTGGGCCGAGAACAACGAGTGGCGCATCCCGGAACACTTCGGCTCCGACTGGACCGTCGAGCTCGAGTTCAACGCCGACAAGAAGGACGACCAGTTCAAGCCGTACGGCGCCACCCCGGGCCACGGCATCGAATGGGCCCGCCTGATCACCCAGTGGGCGCTGAGCTCCTTCCCGAACGCGGACGTGGCCGCCCCGTACGTCGAGGCCGCCGAGCATCTGTTCGCGCGCGCCGTGGCCGACGCGTGGAACGCGGACGGCACCGTCGGCCTCGCCTACACGACCGACTGGAACGGCAAGCCGGTGGTCACCGACCGCATGCATTGGACGCTGGCCGAGGCGCTCAACACCTCCGCGACGCTGTACGCGGCGACCGGCAAGGACGAGTACGCGCAGTGGTACGCCACGTTCGCGCAGTACGTGGACGAGCACGTCATCGACCACCAGGGCGGATCCTGGTTCCACCAGCTCGACAAGGACAACCATGTGATCGGCACCGTGTGGCCGGGCAAGTCCGACCTGTACCACGCGTTCCAGTCCACGCTCATCCCGTTCCTCGACCCGTCGACGTCCATCGCCACCGCGGTCAAGAACGCCGAGTGACGCGACCCGCCGACCCGGCGTCATGCCGGTCATAGGGCGACATGGAAAAAGGCTCCCCGTGGGGAGCCTTTTTCCGTTTCCATATATGTCACCCATGGTCTTCGCCGGGGCCCTGACGCAACGGAACGGCCGGCGGCCGCCCGTCGGATTCAGATGGACTTGAGCGTGCTGTCGCGCACGACGAGCGTCGGCGTGAGGATCTTGCGGTTACCGCTCACCTGCTCGCCGGAGAGCACCTTGAGCAGCAGTTTGGCCACTTTGGCGCCGTATTCGCCGGCGTCGCGGTGCACCGACGTGATGGATGGGTAGGCCGCCTCGCATACGAAGCTGTCCTCGAAGCTGACGATGGCGGGCAGGCCGCCCGGATAGCGCCGCTCCCCCGACAGCCCGGCGAGATCCTCGTCGACGAGCCGTTCGGTGATGGCGTGCAGGCTGGCGGCGGCGAGCGTCTCGCTTTCGTAGATGAACGCGGTGGGAGGCACGGGCAGGCGCAGCATCTGCAGCGTCAATTCGGCGGCCTTGGCCGTGTCGAAATCAGTGAAGGCCACGTGGATGGATTCGAGCCGCTTTTTCTTGGCGAACGCGCGGAACGACGCCTCGCGGTCCTTGCTGTAGTCGAGCGTGGAGTCGCCGGACAGGTAGGCGATACGGCGGTGGCCCTGATCGAGCAGGTGCCTGAGCACCGTTTCCATCGTGCCCGAATCGTCGATCGACAGGGACGGCATGAGCCCGCTCGGATCGGGGCCGCCGGCGAGCACCGCGGCCACGCCGAGGTCGGCGAGCAGCGTCGGGCGCGGGTCGTCGGCGCGCAGGTCGACGAGCACCACGCCGTCGACGCGCTTGCGTCGCGCCCAGTCCTTGTAGACGGACAGTTCCTCGCGCTGAGATGAGCAGGGACGGTAGAGCAGGCCGTAGCCCTTGCGGCTGAACGATTCGTGCAGACCGGACATGAAGTGCAGCATGAAGGTCTCGTCCTGCAGGCCGTCGGTCGATCGCGTCGGGGCGAAGCCGACGGTCATGGTCTTGGACGAGCCGAGCGCCTGTGCGGCATATACCGGACTCCACCCGAGTTTGGCCGCCGCCTGCTTGACCTTGCGCTTGGTCTCCTCGGAGACGCCGGGGCGGTCGTTGATCGCGAACGACACCGCGGTCTGGGAGATGCCCAGTTCGTCGGCGATGTCCTTGAGGCCCACGCGTCGGGCCTTTCCCGAGGGCCGGCCAGCGCCGCCCCCGGCCTCGTCGGGGCTTTTCGTCACCATTGATTCACTTCCATTCGTACAGCGGCGTATCACCCTCATCATAGCGTTGACAGGATTAACTAAACCGGTTTATCTCAGTATAGTGCAACGCCGCGCCAATCGTTGACACATTGACAACATATGGGACGATCCCGTGGGACGGACCGTATGTCCGTCCCACGGGATCATGTCCGGGACACGCCCGTCGGCGCGCTACAGGATCGCGCCGTCCGCGCCGAGCACCTGCATCTCGTAGATGCGGGCCGCGGTGTCGCTGCCCTGCGTCGGCTTGTCGACGACGAGCTTGACGTAGCGGGCGTTGACCGGGGCGAACGCGTCGGACGTGTTGCCGGCGGTGTTGCCCTTGACGGTCGCCACGGTGGTGAACTCCTTGCCGTCCTCGCTCACGGCGATCGAGTACGCCTGCGTGTTCATGCTCGCGTCCTCGCCGCCGGCCTGCGCGTGGGCGATGTCGACCTGGCTGACGGTCTTGACGTCACCGAGGTCCACCGTGATCTCGTGCGGGGCCGGGCCGGTGACGCACCACTTCTTGGACGTGTCGCCGTCGACCGCGAAGTCGGGCTTCTCGTTGCCGTTGGTGAAGCCGTCGGCCTCGGTGGCCTTGCCCTGCGACAGCAGCGTCAGATCCGCGCCGGACTTGATCTTCGAGGAGACGACGATCTCGCCGGCGAGCTTGGTCGTGGCCTCGCCGCTGTCGTTCTTCGCGGTGATCTCGACGTCGTACACGCCCTCCTTGTCGTAGGTGACGGTGACCTTGTCGCCGGTCGCCTGCTCCTGGCTGGAGCCGGGCAGCGACCACGAGACGCTCTTGGTGTTCTTGGAGCTGGCGGAGGTGAACGTGACCTCGTCGCCCACGCCGATCAGCGTGCGCGAGGCGGTGGCGGCGGCCTTCGGCTTGCTGTTGTCGGGCCACTCCATGTCGGTCGTGGCGGACGTGCCCTGGTTGCCGTAGCGGTCGACCGGCACGACCTCGAACGTGGTGTTGTTCGTCTCTCCGGTGCGGGTCAGCGAGGCGGCGTAGAAGTTGTCGACGTTGGAGATGCCGAGGAAGGAGCGGGACTTGTCCTCGTTGATCTTGTACACCTCGTAGGCCTCGGCCGCGTCGTCGGCCTTCCACGACAGGCGCACGCCGGCGTAGATCGCGTCGTCGTCGAACTGCTTGTCGTCGACCTTGACCGACGTGACCTTGCCGGCCGAGGTCTGCTCGGCGCCGTCCTTGAGCGTGATGTTGCCGAGGAGCAGCTGGTAGCCGGCCTTGTCCTCGTCGCTCTTGTACGCGATGTCGAATCCGGTCAGCGACTTGCCGGCGTACTTGGCGACGTCGTACGTGACGGTCGTCCAGTCCTCGCCGATCTTCTTGTCCGACTTCGGCGCGACGGTCTCGCTCGAGCCGTCGGCGAAGGTGAGCACGGCGTCGAGTTCGGTGGACGCGTTCGCCTTGGCCGTCATCGACAGTTCGGTCTTGTCGGCCAGCTTGACGTCGGCCGAATACAGGCGCACGTTGGTCGTGCCGCCCTTCTTGGCCACGCCGGAGAACTTGAGCGACGAGCCGCCGTACCATGCGTCGGCGTCGGAGTAGTCGGCCTTGGTCTTGTTGCCGCCCTCGTCGGTCACGATCCAGCGGTAGGTGGGCTGGATGTCGGAGACGGAGCGGTTGTTCCAGTCCATCTTGGAGATCTGCTCGCCGTCGCGGAAGAAGCTGTAGCCGGAGCCGTTGTTGAAGTTGGTGACGAACGGCAGCGATGTGACGGCGGACTGCTCGACGACGTAGTTGGACACGCCCTGCCACGACTCGTCGCCGTCGTAGGATTCGCTCTGGCTCGGATCTCCGGCCTTGTTGACCCACAGGCGGCTTTCGTTGGCGCGGAACGTGGTCGGGTTGCCGGCCGCCCAGTAGGTCCAGCTCGGGCAGTACAGGCCGAGCGAGGTGTGGGTCGTGCCGTCGGAGCCGGCGAACAGGTCCCACTTGATCGGCGTGTCGTAGCCGTTGGCTTGCACGTCGACGCCCGCGTACAGCGAGTACGGGTCGACGCCGATCTCCTTGGCCTTGTCGGCGGACGCCTCGAGCAGGTTCTTGTCCGCGAGCTCGTCCTCGGTCCACCAGAAGTTGAGGAACATCTCGTCGGCGACCTGGTTCGAGCCGTCGGTCATGAACATCTTGTTCTCGTCGGTCAGCGCGTTCTGCCAGTCGATCGTGCCGTCCTTGGTCATCGAGTCGTAGTAGACGACGCGCAGGTCGGACGCCTTCTCCTTCATGTACTTGATGAACGCCTGCATCTTGGTCGCATATTCGGCGCCGAGCGAGGTCTCGTTCTCGCCCTCGGTCTCCTGGTTGATGAACCAGCCGTCGAAGCCGTAGGTCTTGGCGACCTCGATGAGCTTGTCGGCCACCGGGAAGGAGCCGTCCTCGTTCTGCTGGAGGGTCTGGTCGAGCCATTCGACCTTGCCGCCGGAGACGTTCTGCGGGAAGAACACGGTGCCGAGCACGGGCACGCCGTTGGTGTGCGCCATGTCGGTGACGTCCGGGCTGGGCGGCACGATGATGCCCTCGCCGGACGAGCCGCCCCAGTAGACGAGCTCGTCGACGTACTGCCAGTAGGAGAACGTGTTGGCGTTCGCGTTGTTCAGGCCGTGCGGCGCATTGCCCGACGTGGACGAGTTCATGATGGAGATGGCCATCACCTTGGTGTCGGCGTTCTGCGTGTCGTTGACGGCCTTGAGGTCCTTCTTGTCGACGCGCTTGGCGAGCGGCACGGTGCTCACGTTGTACGCGAGGTCCGGATCGTCCTTGGCGTTCCATTCGAGCAGGCTTTCGGGGAACCAGTAGGAGGATTCCGGCTGGTTCTTGAGGATCAGCTCCTCGTTCTCGTTTTCGGGCGTGACCGTGTACTTCACGGCCGATGCGCCGCCGGTGGCCGTGCACGCCGCCATCGATGCGAGCATCGCGCCGGTCAGCGCCGCCGCCATGAATCGGCGCGACACGGACATCAGTGTCTTCTTGTTCATCGGTTTCCTTTCCTGTCGCCGGCTCTGCCTTGCGCCGGCACATCTGGGGGTTCACGGGCCATCGCCCGGTTTTTGGGCATGCTTGCGCCCGACCGGCCGCATGGGCCGGCTGTCGGAGGGAAAAACGGAGATTGGTTCAGCCGCGCAGCAGCACTTCCGCGAGCGCCTCGACGACGCTTTGCGGCATGTGCGAGGAGAACCATTGCGGTTCCCCGTAGTCGCCCGCGGGCATTTCGAGCGTGTGCAGCGAGGCGAGCGCGTTCGCGCCCTCGCGCCGCACGAGATCCCACGCGCGTTCCTTGGTGAAGTAGAGCATCTGCGCGTCGCGCAGCACGGCGAACGCGTCGCGTTCGGTCGGCTGCGGCGCGATCGCGAGTCCTCCGGCGACGCTCACGCACAGGTCGTCCGTGATCGGCACGTCGGCGACGTCGACGGTCAGGCTGAGCGTCGACTCGTCGTACGTCGCGTCGCAGTCGACCGTACGGCCGTCGACCGTCGCGGTGACGATGCCGGACAGGTCGTGCGTGCGATCGGCGGCCGGATCGGCGACGCCGCGGAAGACGATGCGCCACGATCGACGTGCGGGGATCGCGAGGCGCTCCCCCGCCGCCGCGGCGACGGTGAACGTGCCGTGCGTCCAATCGAACGTGAGATCGGTGCGCGTCCAGTGATTGCGTTCGTCGACGCCGCCGTCGTCCTCCCACAGCGCGAACGAGCCGTCCGTTCCGGGGAAGACGAGCACGTCAAGCGCGGCCGGATTGTCGGTCGAGTTGACCGGACCGTCCGCCGCGTCGTCGGCGAGCCGCTGCATCGGCACGATGCCGCCGGCCTTGGCGAACACGGGCATCCGGTCGATGCCGCGCCAGGCCTGCATCGTGCGGCCGCTTTCCGGCCGTGACGCGTAATGACGCCCGTCGAAGAAGTCGAACCAGTCGCCGTGCGGGAACCACACGTCGGCCTTGGCGCGCTGCGTCTCGCAGCTGCCGGCCTCGAGGATCGGCGAGACGATGAGCTCGGTGCCGAAACGGAATTCGGTGGGCACGTTGCCGCCCGAATACTCCCAGTACATGGGTTCGACGAGCGGTTCGCCGTCGACGGCGGCGCGGTGGTTCATCGCATACAGGTACGGGATGAGCCGGTGGCGCAACCTGAGCGCGTCCGTCATGGCCGCGCGCGTTTCGGCGTGGAAGTTCCACGGCTCCTTGCCGTTGAACGGCGAGTCGGTCGAATGCAGGCGGTTGATCGGGCTGAACGTGCCGAGCTGGTACCAGCGGGCCTCGAGCTCCTCGTCGCGGTAGCCGAACATGTGGCCGCCGATGTCGTGACTCCACCAGCCGTAGCCGATGTTGGAGGCCATGGCGGTGAAGTACGGCTGGAATTTGAGCGATTCCCATGTGACGACCGTGTCGCCGGAGAAGCCGACCGGATAGCGGTGCGAGCCGTACCCGGAGTAGCGGGAGAAGGTGATCGGCCGTTCGCCGCGGCGGGCCGAGTCGAGATAGTGCAGATGGTTGAGCATCCACAGCGGGTCGAGGCCCTTGACGCGCGTGACGCCGTCCTGCTGCCAGTCGATCCACCAGAAGTCGACGCCTTCGTCCTCGAGCGGGTGGAGCACCTGCTCGAAGTAGGCGTTCATGAACGCCGGGTCGGCCGCGTCGAATTCGACGGCGCTGCCCTGCTTCGGGTCCTTGCCGAGCGCCTTGCAGACGCGTCCGTAGGATTCCTCGAACGCGCGGATGCCGTCGCGCGGGTGCAGGTTGAGTGTGGTGCGCATGCCGTGGTCGTGCAGCCAGCCGAGGAATCCGGCCGGATCGGCGAACAGGTCGCGGTTCCAGGTGAAGCCGGTCCAGCCGGAGCCGTATTTCGGGTCCACGTCGGTGACGTGCCAGTCCATGTCGATCACGGCGACGGTGAACGGGATGCCCTCGCGTTCGAAGCGTTCGACGAGCGTGCGGTATTCGCCGTCCGAATAGCGGTGGTAGCGGCTCCACCAGTTGCCGAACGCCCACCGCGGCAGCAGCGGCACCGGGCCGGTGAGCCGGTAGTAGTCGTGCAGCGCCTCGCGGATGCGGCCCGCGTATCCGAAGACGTACAGGTCGTGCGTGGCGTGCGGCTTGGCGGCGACCCATTCGCCGAACGGATTGGTCCGGCCGCCCACCTGCGGCATGTCGCGCACGAGATTGTCGGCCGAGTCGTCGATGATCGCCCAGCCGTCGCCGGACAGGAGGCCCGGTTCGAGCGGCGTGGGGCCGTCGACCTGGTCGAGCGTGCGCGTGGTGCCGCCGCGGTTGGCGGACTGCGCGTCGCCGTAGCGCCATGTGCTGTGCTGCGAGGGCGAGTCCTTGACGGTGATCGCGAGGCCTTCCGCGCTGAACGGCTCGCCGTTGTACTGGATGCGCAGGTGGTCGGTTTCGATGTCGATCCAGCCGTCGGCGTCGCGGCGCACGTCGAAGTGCGGCACGCCGCCGAAGTCGCGGTTGACGACGGTCTGCGTGCGATCGTCGACGAAGTCGCCGCTGTCGGACCATTCGAGACGCACCAGCGAGTCGGTGAGGATGCCGATGCGCCAGCGGTCGCCCTGGACGACGCATTGGGGGTTCATGCGGGGGTTGCCCGCCTTCGATTCGGCTGTGAACCGCGTTGCGTCGACCATGACGACCGCCTTTCTTGCTTGGATTGGTGTGTGGCCCACCGTCCGGGGCGGGCGTGCGGGCAGTGCCGCACACCCATTGTCCCTCGCGGGGGTCCCTCGCCTCGTCGCGTCGCCTATTCGCCCTTGTCGGCGAACGCCGGGTCGGAGACCGCGCTGTACGCGTTGCCGGCGACGGCTTCGACCTGCTCGACGCGCGTGATGCCGCGTGCGGCGAGCTTGGCTGGATCGGCGGCGTCCGCGGACGTGATCAGACACGGGCGTTCACCCTGTCGGGTCAAGCCCATCCACGCCTCGAACACGGATCCGGCCGGGGCGAGCGCGGCGCGCAGGGTCGGGTCGCCCTGCCCGTCGACGGGGACGGCGATGGCCGTGGTGCGCGGCGCAGGGGCCGGTGCAGCCTCCTTCGCGGAGCGGATGGCGTCGCGGAACGCCTCCCCCACGTCGGTGAGCGTGCCGTCCACGTCGAACAGGCCGAGTTCGTGCTCGAAGAACGGGAAGTCCGAGAACGTCTTCGGGATGCGGTGCGAGCACCACCAGGTGATGCCGTACACGTCCGGGCAATCCTCGATGGCCTCGATCGATTCGCGGCAGAATGCGGGCGCATCCTCGGGGGCGACCACGTTGCCGGGGGCGCCGATCTCCTGCACCCACACCGGACGGTGCGGGTCCGAGGCGAACGCCTTCGACAGTTCGACGAGCCATGCGGCGTGGTGCGTGCTTTCCAGCGACATCGGGCCGTAATGCTGGCCGGTGCCGTTGAACACCCACGAGTGCACGGTGGTGATGTCGCCCTTGCGCGAGGCGTACTGCGGGCGGAACGCGTGGCCGTCCATGTACCAGACGGCGTCGTTCTCGCTGTGCAGGATCACGCGGCCGTCCTCGTGGGCGCGGTTTTCGACCGAGCCGATGAGCCGGTCGAGCCATGCGCCGATCTGGTCGGGCGTGGCGAACATGCGGCGCGGATGCGTGCGGTCGGTGAACTGGTTGCACTCGTTGCCGAGCGTGAGCCCGGCGAACGCCTTGACGTCGGCGAGCGCGTCGTAGATCGCCTTGACGAGGTCGCACTGTGCCTCGATGGCCGGCTCGTCGGCGAACATGCTCGCGTCGTGCCAGGAGACGAGCCAGGAGGGCACGAAGTCGAAGCTCGACAGGTGTCCCTGGATGACGTCCACGTAGACGTCGAGTCCGGCTTCGCCGCCGATCTCGACCATGCGGCGCAGGTCGGCGATGGCCTTGGGGCTGATCCACGTGCGGTTCGGCTGCAGCAGGGTCCACAGCGGGAAGACGCGCACATGGTCGGCGCCGAGGTCGGCGATCTGCGTCAGGTCGCGGCGGATCGCGGTCCAGTCGGGGTTGAGCCACGAGTAGAACCATTCGCCGGAGGGCGTGTAGTTGACTCCGAATTTCATGGTGGTCTCCGGTTACTCCTTGACCGATCCGGCTTCCAGGCCGTTGAAGATGTAGCGCTGGAAGACCAGGAAGAAGATCATGATCGGGATGAGGGCGACGATGGTGCCGGCGGCGACGACGCGCGGGTCGGACACGAAGGTGCCCTGCAGGCGGCTCATGCCGAGCGTGAGCGTGTAGTGCGAGTCGTCGGTGAGCACGATCAGCGGCCAGAGGAAGTCGTTCCACGAGCCCATGAAGGAGAAGATGCCGACGAGCGCCATCGTGCCCTTGACCTGCGGGACGCAGATGCGCCAGAAGCGCTGCCAGATGTTCGCGCCGTCCACCTCGGCCGCCTCGATCATCTCGCGCGGGATCGCGTTGAACGCGTTCATGAACAGGAGGATGTTCATGGAGCTGACCAGACCCGGCAGGGCCACGCCGATCAGGTTGTTCTGCAGCTGCAGGTTGCGGATGATGAGGAACTGCGAGATGAGGATCGTCTCGCCGGGCACCAGCATCGACAGGAACAGCAGGCCGATGACCAGGCCCTTGCCCTTGAAGCGCAGGAGGGCCAGCGAGTAGCCGGCGAAGCATCCGGAGATGATGTTGCCGCCGATGTTCAGGGCCGCCACGATCAGCGTGTTGCACACGTAGAACAGGATCGGCAGGCGGTTGAACACCTGGATGAAGTTGTCGATGGTCGGGTCGACGGGGATCAGGTACGGCGCGGCGTACATGTCGTCCTTGGGGCCCTTGAACGCGAGCGAGATCTGCCACAGCAGCGGCGCCGCGAGGAAGAGCAGCAGGGCGATGAGCACGACGATGCGCACGACCTTGCCGGGGGTGACGTGGTTGTACTTGTTTTCCATAACCGTTGCGCGTGCCATCAGTCTTCGCTCCTACGCTGGACGATCCATTCGATGCCGATGATGCAGCCGAGCACCACGAACATGACCATGCCGAGTGCGCCGGAGTAGCCGGTGCGGGCGTTGATGCCGGTGCCTTCCTGCTTGATGAGCATGGTCATCGTCAGGTCGGCGCCGCCCACGCCGCCCGAGCCGCCGGAGAGCATGTAGATCTCGCCGAAGACGCGGAACGCGGACATGGAGCTCAGGAGCATGACGAGGATCATCGTCACGCGGCAGCCGGGAAGGGTCACGTGGAAGAACTGGCGGATGCCGCCGCATCCGTCGATCGAGGCGGCCTCGTACAGGGTGCCGTCGATGTTGGCGATGTTGGCCAAGTAGATGAGCATGTAGTAGCCGAGGCCGCTCCAGATGGTCACGGCCATGGCGCTGAACAGCAGCAGCCAGCGGTCGGTGAGGAACGGGATCGGGGTGCTGATCCACTTGAGGGCCTTGAACGTGCCGTTGAGCAGGCCGTCCTTGTCGAGGATGTTGGTCCACAGGAGGCCGACGACGACGCTGGACATGATGACCGGCGTGTAGAAGGCGGTGCGGAAGAAGTTCATGATGCGGGTCTTCTCGGCGACGAGCGCGGCGAGCATGAGCGGCAGGATCACCATGAACGGGACGATGCACACCACGTACAGCGACGAGTTGAAGAACGCGGTCTGGAAGCGCCGGTCGGTGAACATGTTCACGTAGTTCTCAAGGCCGACGAACTTGCCGGGCTTGAGCAGCGTGGAGTCGGTGAAGGACAGGCGGATCGTGTTGAAGAACGGGATCAGCGAGAAGGTGCAGATCCACAGGATCGGGGGGAGGACGAACAGCCAGGGGACGATGCGGCCGCTGGAGCGGGGATCGACCCCCTGCGCGGCGGCGTCGCCGCCGCGCTTCTTGGTCTTGGTCTTTGCCATGATGGGGGTTCCTTACGGATTCGCTGATCGCTTAGATGCGCTCGTTGCAGTACTTGACGGTCGCGTCGAGGGCTTCCTTCGCGGTGATCTTGCCCTGCAGCGCCTGGGCGATCTCCTCGCGCAGCATGGTGGAGCAGGCGGAGGTGAACTGCGGCGGACCCCAGATCTCGCCGTTGCGGATCTGGTCGGCGGACATGCGCATGGCCTCGGCGTCCATCGTGTCGTCGGACGGGTTGAAGAAGTCGTCGTCGATGGTGCCGGTGGAGGACGGGAAGACGTTGGCCTTCTTGTCGAACGCGAGCTGGTTGTCGGAGTTGGTCACGAAGCGGGCGAACTTGATGGCCAGGTCCTGGTGCTTGCTGGTGGCGTTCACGGTGAGCATCTCCATGAACATGTTCGGCTTGGTGTTGGCGATGAAGTCGGTGATGGCGAGGTTCTCGAACACCTTCGGCGCGTTCTTGCGGATGTCGTCGACGCTGTACGCGTTGCCGTTCATGAACGCCTGGGAGCCGCCGTTGAAGCTCTTGGACTCGCCGGAGGTGGAGCTGTTGAGCATGTCGTCGGTGAAGGCGCCCGCGTTGTACATGTCGATGTAGTGCTGGACGAACTCGACGCCCTTGGCGTTGTTGAACGTGAACTCGGTGCGGTCGTCGTTCATGAGCTGCACGCCGTACATGCCGAAGTCCTGGATGGACGGGATGCCGGAGGTCAGCGCGTACTTGCCGCCGCAGTTCTTGCCGAAGGTGTCGGCCATCGCGAAGATGTCGTCCTGCTTGGTCGGCGGGTCGTTCGGGTCGACGGTGATGCCGCATTCGGACAGCACGGCCTTGTTGTAGAAGGTCGGGCCGGAGTTGAGGTACCACGGGAAGCCGTAGGTGCCCTCCTCGAGGTCAGTGCCCTTGAAGGTGGCGGCGGACCAGGCGGCCGGCAGGAAGTCCTTCTCGGCCTCCGGGGCGGCGTCGGCGAGGTTGAGCAGCACGCCGGCCTTGGCCAGCGTGTAGGCCGGCTCCGGGCCCATGTCGACCACGTCGGGCAGCTCGCCCGCGGCGGCGTCGGTGGACAGCTTGTCCTCGTAGTTGTCGGCCGGCTGGTCGACCCACTTGATCTTGACGCCCGGGTTGTCCTTCTCGAACTGGGCGATGAGATCCTCGAAGTAGGAGGTGAACTTCTCGTTCTTGAGGTTCCAGGTCTGGAACTTCAGCTCGGTGGTACCGCTCGACGAGCTGGTGCCGCAGGCGGCCAGACCGCCCATCATGGCGATCGCCGCGCCGAGTGCCACGGCCTTCTTGATGGTTCCCTTCATGGGGTGTTCTCCTTTTTCCTTGGTGTTGTTTCTTCGTCGAAACGTCTTTGTTGTGATACGGCCGGAAATGGCCGCGTTGGGTGAAACCCGCGGCGGATGCGCCGCGGATCGGGTTGATGTTGAGTTATGTGGTTGTGATGGTGAGTTGTCGGATTGGTTGGTTGCGCCGGTTCCGGGCCGGCGTTTGCGGCCCGGAACCGAAATTTTGGGGCTGCGGGACTAGTCGCGGGACAGTCGCAGCGTGGTCAGCTGGAACGGCTTGAGCGAGAGCTTGGCGCCTTCGGCCGCCTGCTTGCCGCCGACGAGTCCGGCGGGTTCGTCCGCGTAGGATTCGTCCTGCTCGAGCGTGTTGGTCTCGCGCACCTGCCAGCCGGCGAGCGGTCCGTCGGCGTGCAGCGTAGCCTCGGCCTTGGCGCCGGCCGCCTCGTAGAGGCGGACGATCACGTCGCCCGAGCCGTCGTCGGCGAGCTTGATCCAGTCGACGACCGGCGTGCCTTGACCGGTCTCGATCGTGACCGGCGAGCCGATGGCGGGCATGTCGTCGATCACCGGGGCGTTGATCTCCCCGGCCGCGGCGACCAGCGGCGCGACTTCGGCGCACGGCAGCACGGTCCAGTCGAACTCGTGACGGCCGATGTCGGTGCGCGGGTCCGGTGCGGTCGGCGCGGCGACGAGCGAGAGGCGGACCATCGTGCCGGCGATCGCGCCGTCGTTGTCGCGCAGCGAGTTCACGTCGGAGCCGTAGGTGGAGCCGTTGGCCACGCCGATGCCGTACGACGAGTCGTGGATGCGCACGAAGCGGTGCGAGCAGCTTTCGAACATCGCCTCGTCGCCTTCGGTGTTCTTGACGATCGGGCGTTCGATCAGGCCGTACTGGCACTCGTACTGGGCGCGGGTGGCGGTCAGGGCCATCGGCACGTCGACCTTGAGCAGCTTCTCGGGCACGTTCCAGTCGACGTCGGCATGGAAGTCAAGCTGGCTCTTGCCCGGGCGCAGGGTGATCGTCGTGGCGATCCGGTCGGTGCGGAAGCGGTTCGCGGTGCGAATCACGGCGGAGCCGTCGGCGGCGGTGTCGACCGATTCGATTGTGCCGTCCTCGAGCGGGGTGGCGCACAGGAAGGCGTCGCGCTCGACGTCCCAGGCGTCGAACACGCCGGGCTCGTCCTTGAGGATCTCGTAGCGGCCGAGCGAGGCGTCCTTGGCGACCATCTCACGGCCGGTCTTGAGGTCGACCAGCGAGTCGACGGTGCCGTTGGATGCGACGTGCGCGCGCAGCAGGCCGTTGTCGAGCGTGACGGTGCCGTCGTCGTGGCGGTCGATCGCGACCGGCTCGCCGCTGGCGTCCACGCTGGCCGGCGTCCACGAGGAGCCGACCTCGGCGAACTGGCTGATGCGGGCCTTGGCGATGCGCGCGGCGTCTGGATTGGCGGCGGCGAGCGCCTCGACGGCCTCCTGAGCGATCTCGTGCAGGCGCTTCAAGTCGCGGGCGTAGTCCTCGCGGGCCACGCGGTGGGCCCATTCGATCGCGGAGCCGGGCAGGATGTCGTGGAACTGGTTGAGCAGCAGCGTCTTCCAGATGCGGTCGATCTCGGCCTGCGGGAACGTGTATTCCGTGTTCTCGAGCGTGGCGAGCGTGCCGAGGTATTCGACGGAGCGCAGCGCGGATTCGGTCTTGCGGCAGCCGCGCTTCATCTCCTGCTGGGAGGTGAGGGTCTTGCGGTGCAGCTCGAAGTAGAACTCGCCCTTCCAGCGCGGCATCTCGTCGCCGGCCTCGGCCTTCATCTCGGATTCGGCCTTGGCGAAGAAGTCGTCCGGGGTGCTGTATTCGACCTTCGGCATGCCTTCGAAGCTTTCGAAGCGGTGCTCGCGCATCGCCATCTCGCGGATCGGGCCGCCGCCGCCGTCGCCGTAGCCGAACAGCAGGATGCCGCGGTCGGAGGTGTCCTTGTCCTTGTAGTTGCGCTGCACGTAGGCCATGTCGTGGCCGGACATGTCGGAATCGTACTTGTCGGCCGGCGGGAAGTGCGTGAAGATCTGCGAGCCGTCGACGCCCTCCCACATGAACGAGTGGTGCGGCAGGCGGGTAGTGTCGTTCCAGCACAGCTTCTGGGTGAGGAACCAGGAGTAGCCGCTTCGCTTGGCGATCTGCGGCCAGGCGCCGGTGTAGCCGAAGCTGTCGGGCAGCCAGATGCCGTTCGGCACGATGCCGAGCTTCTCCTTGAAGTAGCGCTTGCCGTAGGAGATCTGGCGGATGAGGGATTCGCCGCACGGCATGGTGCCGTCGGATTCGACCCACATGCCGCCGACCGGGATGAAGCGGCCTTCCTTGATGCGGTCCTTGACGCGCTCGAACAGGTCGGGGTGGCGCTCCTCGAGCCAGGCGAAGTGCTGGGCGGCGCTCATCACGTAGGTGAAGTTCGGGTCGATGTCCATCAGGGCGAGGGCGTTGGAGACGGTGCGGCCGACCTTGCGTTCGGTCTCGCGCACCGGCCACAGCCATGCGGAGTCGATGTGCGAGTGGCCCATCGCGGTCAGGGTCATCGCGGAGGCGTTGGCCGGGGAGGCCATCACCTTGTCGAGGGCCTTGCGGGCCGGGGCGAGCGTGGCGTAGTCCTTCTCGTCCCACAGGTTGATGGAGCGCTGCATGGCCTTGGCGAGCTTCCAGTAGCGCGGGTCGGCGTCGCTCATGTTTTCGAGCGAGCCGGTGATCACGTCGAGGTCCGCCCAGTAGTCGAACATGTCCTGGTCGAGCGCGGCGATGTCGATGGAGCTGAACTCGTAGCGTTCGTCGGCCTTGCCGGTGGGCTTGGTGCCCAGTTCGGTGACGGTGAAGGACGGGACGTTCGGGTTGTATGCGCCTTCGACGTAGATGACGAAGGAGCCGTCCGGGTTGACGACGCGGTCGCGCGTGCCGTCGGCGGAGACGAGCGGCATCCAGTGGTTGCGAGGGTGCAGGGCCTTGATGACGGTGCCGTCGGCGCGGTAGGCCAGGGCCTCGATGTGGCCGCCGACCGGCCATTCGAGCCAGCCGAGGTTGAAGACGAGTTCGATGGCGAGGCCTGCCGGCAGGTCGGCGGGCAGCTGGCCTTCGACGCGCATCCAAGTGGTGCCCCAGGAGGTGCCCCACGGTTCGCCGACGGCGAGCGGCTTGAAGTCGACCTGGCCGGACACGGCGCGGGTGATGAACGCGGCCGGCATCTCCGGCTCGCCCGGGTTCATGACGGCGCCGACGGTGCACTGCGCCAGCGTGCGGTGGATGTGCGGCCAGACGCGCTCGCGCATGACGCGCTTGCAGCGGTCGATCTCGCGATTGACTTTCAGCAGCATGGCTCTCCTCTGTTGTGGTTCTGCTCTTCGCTGAGACTAAAGCGATTTAGTAGACCGTCATGGTCTATCGCCGATTACTAAAGCGATTTAGTTATAGATTAGCATTCATCCTCGAAAACGCAAAATCGACAGCCGGGCATATTCCGTCCCGGCGTGTCGCCATACGGCAGGTCACCGTTGTTCACAGCGAAAAACGCCGAAGGCTCCCCTCTCGCGCAGGAAAGGGGAGCCTTCAGGAACCGACCGCTACGGGACTAGCGGCGGATGCGCAGCGTGGCCAGCTGGAACGGGGCGAGCGTGATCGCCGCGCCCTCGGCCGACACCGGTCCGTCGCCCGCGGCGAGCGCGCGCGGCAGGTCCTCGGGCAGTCCGGGCTCCTCCATGATGGTCGTCTCCTCGACGGTCGCGCCGGCGAGCGCGCCGTCAAGCCGCAGCGTGGCCGTGGCGTTGCCGCCGGCGGCCTCGTACAGGCGCACGATCAGATCGTCGGAACCGTCGTCGGCGAGCTTGACCCAGTCGAGCACCGGCGCGCCGGCCACGTCGGCGAGCGAGACCAGCGGCGCGATCGCGGGCAGCTCCCCCACGACCGGGCTGTTCAGGCGCGACGCCTCGGCGAGCACGGCGTCCATGCGCGCGTCGGCGACCACGCTCCATGCGAACGCGTGCTCGCCCTGATCGGTACGCGGATCCGGGTAGAGCGGCGCGGACAGCAGCGATAGGCGGATCATCGTGCCGCGGCCGGTGCCGTAGGCGGCGTCCTCGTGGATGGGGCTCACGTCGGAGCCGTATGTGGACGCGTTGACGACGGCGGCCGCGTAGCCGGAGTCGGCGATGCGCACGAAGCGGTGCGTGCAGCTTTCGAACTTGGCGTCGTCGGAGCGCGTGTTCTTGTTGATCGGCCGCTCGACCATGCCGTACTGGCATTCGTACTGCGCGTTGACGGCCTGCACCGAGACGGGCACGTCGACCTTGAGGAACTGTTCGGCGGTGCGCCAGTCCACGTCGGCGTTGAAGTCGAGCGAGGAGGCGCCCGGCCGCAGCGTGATGCGCGTGCGGATCGCCACGTTCGGCGCCTTGGTGAGGACGTTGACGACCGCGCTGCCGTCGGTCGCGGTCTCCACGCCTTCGACCGCAGAGTCGTCGAGCCCGTTCGCGGTCAGGAACGCGTCGCGCTGGATGTCCCAGGCGTCCCAGTGGAACGGTTCGTCCTTGAGCAGCTCGTAGCGGCCGAGTCGCGTGCCGGCGGGCACGAGTTCGCGCTGCGCGGTGAGGTCGGTCATCGAGGAGACGGTGCCGTCGGCCTCGACGCGCACGCGCAGCAGGCCGTTGTCGAGCACGGTCGTCTCACCGTCGCGCGTCACGCTCACCGCGGCGGCCGTCGCGTCGGCATCGGCGGGTCCGGCGACGGCGGCCGCGGAACGTACGGTCCACGCGTCGCACGCCTCGCGCGAGTACGGTGTGATCACCGCGTCCGCGACCGTGCCATCGGCCGGTTCGACCGCGGCGATCGCCGCACCGGCCTCGAGTGCGATCTCGCGCAGCCGGGCGATGTCGCGCGCGTATTCGGCGCGCGCCTGGCGATGCACCCACGCGATCGCGGAGCCGGGCAGGATGTCGTGGAACTGGTTGAGCAGCAGCGTCTTCCAGATGCGGTCCATCTCCTCGCGCGGGTAGACGTAGTCCGGGTTCTTGACGCGGGCCGCGGCGCACAGGTATTCGGCCACGCGCAGCATGGCCTCCTCGTTGCGGCAGCCGCGCTTCATGTCCTGCTGGACGGTGAGCGTGCCGCGGTGCAGTTCGAGGTACAGCTCGCCCTTGAACACCGGGGTCTCGCCGCGCGCATCGTCGACGATGTCCTTGCGGACGCGGTCGAACAGCTCGTCGGGCGTGCCGAAGTCGATCTTCGGGGCGCCGGCGAGGTCGCGGTCGCGGCGGATGCGTGCGGTCATCTCGCGGGTGGGGCCGCCGCCGCCATCGCCGAAGCCGTACAGCAGGATCGCGTTGCGCGACAGGTCCTTGTCGAGGAAGTTCTTCTGCGAGTACATGAGCTCGTGCATGCTCATCGACGAGCAGTACGTGTCGGACGGCGGGAAGTGCGTGAGGATGCGCGTGCCGTCGACGCCCTCCCACATGAACGAGTGGTGCGGGAACTTGGTGCAGTCGTTCCACGAGATCTTCTGCGTGAGGAACCAGTCGAAGCCGGCGCGGCGGGCGATCTGCGGCCACGAGCCGGTGTAGCCGAAGCTGTCGGGCAGCCACACGCCGCGCGGGGACACGCCGAGATGCTCCTTGAAGTAGCGGCGGCCGAACGTGATCTGACGCACCAGCGATTCGCCGGCGGGGATCATGTTGTCGGATTCGACCCACATGCCGCCGACCGGGATGAACCGGCCCTCGGCGATGCGCTCCTTCATGCGCCGGAACAGGTCGGGGTGTTCGGCTTCGAGCCACTCGTACTGCTGGGCGGAGCTCATCGCGTACTTGAAGTCCGGGTCCTCGTCCATCAGGGCGAGCACGTTGGAGACGGTGCGGGCGACCTTGCGGCGCGTCTCGCGCACCGGCCACAGCCATGCGGAGTCGATGTGCGCGTGGCCGATGGCGATGTGGTTGATCGCGCTGGACGACGCGTGTTCGGCGAGCACGCCGGCGAGTTCCCCGCGGGCGGCCGCGAGCGTGCCGTCGATGTCGCGCTCGTCGTACGCGTTCAGGGAGCGCTGGAGCGCCTTGGCGAGCTGCCAGTAGCGCGGATCGTCGTCCTTGAGCTCGCGCATCAGCGATTCGACGGTTTCGAGGTCCATGTAGTAGGCGAACACGTCCTCGTCGAACACGGTGACGTCCATGCGGCTCAGCGTGTACGGGAAGTCGTACCTGCCGGTCGGACCCTCGCCGAGTTCGGTGGGCGAGAACGGGGTGGGGCCTTCGACGAACGGGTTGGCAGCCGCCTCGATGTAGACGGTGAAGTTGCCGTCCGCGTCGAGGTCGACGGTGCTGGTGCCGTCGGCGTAGACGAGCGGGATCCAGTGGTTCTTCGGGTTGGCGGACTTGATGGCGGTGCCGTCGGCGCGGTAGACGAGGCCTTCGGACTGGAAGCCGGGGCCGCGGTGGCCGAGCCAGCCGAGGTCGACCATGAGTTCGACCTTGCGGCCCTTGGTCGCCTCGCGGTCGATGCGGCCGCTGACCTCGAACCAGGTGGTGCCCCACGTGGTGCCCCACGTGCCGGGGATGGAGAACGGCTTGAACTCGACCTCGCCGGCGCGCACCTTGGCGAGGAATTCACCGGACGGCACGGGCTCGCCGGGGTTGTCGTGCGAGCGCAGCGTGCAGGCGCTCAGCGTGGTGTGGATGTGCGGTTCGACGCGCTGCCACATGACGCGGTCGCAGCGGTCGAGCTGCTGGTTGGGCATGAGGAACATGTGGTGTTCGGCTCCTTTGCTGATGATGGTTGATGATGGATTGACGGTTGGTGATGAACGGTCATGCGTGCGCCCGGTCGCCGCGCCGTTCGTGCCGCGACGGCCGGGCATGGGATGCCGCCGGCCCGCTCCCCCGCAGATTGGAGGACGATGGGCCGGTGGCGCGTCCCGTCTATCGTGCGATGCGCAGCGTGGCCAGCTGGAACGGGCCGAGGTCGAGCCGCGCCCCGTCGGCCGGCTGTCCGGCCTCGCCGACGAGCGCGACGGGCAGGTCGTCGGCGAGCTCGTTGTCCTCGAGCACGCCGGTCTCGCGCACGCTCGCGCCGCGCAGCGCGTCGGCGACGTGCAGCGTCGCGGCGGCGCGTCCGCCGGCCGTTTCGTACACGCGCACGATCAGGTCGCCGGATCCGTCGTCGGCGAGCTTGATCCAGTCGACGACCGCAGTGCCGCAGGTCACATCGAGCGAGACGAGCGGGTCGATCGCGGGCGCGTCGCGCAGCACGGGCGCGTTCATCGCGCAGGCCGCGTCGATCGTGCCGGCGAGCGTCGCGCCGGGCACGACGGCCCAGTCGAACGCGTGACGGCCGATGTCGGTGCGCGGGTCGGGATAGGTGGGCGCGCTGAGCAGCGACAGGCGGAACATCGTGCCGCGGTCGGAGCCGTCCGCCGCATGTCCGTTGATCGGCGCGGCGTCGGAGCCGTAGATCGAGCCGTTGACGACGGCGGCCGCGTAGCCGGGTTCGGCGATGATCGCGAACCGGTTGGTGCAGCTTTCGAACTTGGCTTCGTCGGACGCGCTGTTCTTGACGATCGGACGCGTGACCAGACCGTACTGGCAGTCGTAGGTCGCCCGTTCCGCCGCGATCGCGACCGGCAGGTCGACCTTGAGGAAGCGTTCGCGTTCGTGCCAGTCGATGTCCGCGTGGAAGTCGAGCTGCGCGGCCCCCGGACGCAGCGTGATCGTCGTGTCGATCACCGTGTCGCCGTCGTCGGTGCGTACGGCGACGGTCGCCGTGCCGGTCGCGTCGATGTGTGCGTCGAGCACGCGGCCGGACAGTCCGCCGGCCATGAGCAGCGACTCGCGTTCGATCTCCCACGCGTCCCAGACGGCCGGCTCGTCCTTCATCAGCTCGTATCGGCCGAGCGCGGCGCCGGCCGGTACGAGCTCGCGGCCACGGATCTCATCGACGAGCGAGGAGACGGTGCCGTCCGGGCCGATCGTCGCGGTCAGATGGCCGTTCGCGATGCGCACGCCGCCGTCCGGCAGCGTTTCGATCGTCGCGGCATCGTGCGCGGCGGCGCCGGCGACACGGCCGGTGACATGGCCGGCCGGCAGCACCCGCCACGACGAGCCGTCTGCGTGGTATTGGCTGATGCGCGCCTCGGGCAGCACGTCGGCCGTCGGATCGGCGGCGCGCAGCGCGGCGCAGGCGTCGGCGGCGATCTCGGCCAGGCGCTTGAGGTCGCGCGCATAGTCCTCGCGGGCCTCGCGGTGCACCCACGAGATGCCGGAGCCGGGCAGGATGTCGTGGAACTGGTTGAGCAGCAGCGTCTTCCAGATGCGGTCCATCTCCTCGGCCGGGTACGTGTACGCCGGGTCGGCGAGCGAGGCTGCGGCGCCGAGGTATTCGACCGTGCGCAGCAGCGACTCCTCCGTGCGGCAGCCGCGCTTCATGTCCTGCTGCGAGGTGAGCGTGCCTCGGTGCAGTTCGAGGTACAGTTCGCCCTGGTATTCGGGCATTTCCGTGCCGGCGTTCGCTTCGAGCTGCGTGCGCGCCTTGGAGAAGAACTCGTTCGGACCTTCGACGCTCACGCGGGAGACTCCCTCGAGGTTCTCGTAGCGGTGCAGGTGGTCCATCATGTCGCGCGTGGGACCGCCGCCGCCGTCGCCGAAGCCGAAGAGCAGCAGTGAACGGTCGGCGAGGTCCTTGTCCTGGAAGTTCTTCTCCGCGTAGTCGAGCTCCTGCGCCTTGCACCATGCGGCGTACGTGTCGGAGGGCGGGAAGTGCGTGAAGATCGGGGTGCCGTCGATGCCGCGCCACAGGAACGAGTGGTGCGGGAACTTGGTGGTGTCGTTCCACGAGATCTTCTGCGTGAGGAACCACTCGTAGCCGGCGCGGCGGGCGATCTGCGGCCAGGCGCCGGTGTAGCCGAAGCTGTCGGGCAGCCAGATGCCCTTGGGTTCGACGCCGAGCTTCTCCTTGAAATAGCGCTTGCCGTAGGAGACCTGGCGGATGAGCGATTCGCCGCCGGGCAGCATGCCGTCGGCCTCGACCCACATGCCGCCGACCGGGATGAACCGGCCTTCCCTGATGCGTTCGAGCATGCGCGCGAAGATGTCGGGATGGTCCTCCTCGAGCCATGCGTACTGCTGGGCGGAGCTCATCGCGTACTTGAAGTCGGGGTCGGCGTCCATGAGGGCGAGCGCGTTGGAGACGGTGCGGGCGACCTTGCGGCGGGTCTCACGCACCGGCCACAGCCATGCGGAATCGATGTGCGCGTGGCCGACGGCGCTCACCTGCATGGCGGACGCGTTGGCGGGCTTGGCGAGCACGCCGGCGAGTTCGGCGCGCGCCGTTTCGACCGTGCCGTCGATGTCGCGCTCGTCGTAGACGTTGAGCGAACGCTGGAGCGCCTTGGCGAGCTGCCAGTAGCGCGGCGACGACTTGTCGGCGAGCTCCATGAGCTGGCAGGCGACGTCGAGGTCGATGCGGTATTCGTCGAGTTCGCGGTTGAACGAGGTCAGGTCGGCGGAACGGAACACGTACGGCTCGTCGGGGCGGCCGGTGGCCCTCTCTCCGAGTTCGGTCTCGATGAACGGCGGCACGCCGAGCAGCAGCGGGTTGCTTGCGGCCTCGAGATACAGGGTGAACGTGCCGTCTTCGGCGATGGGCGTGTGCGCGGTGCCGTCGGCATCCATGAACGGCACCCAGATGTTGAGCGGGTGCACGGCCTTGATGGCGGTGCCGTCGGGGCGGTAGACGAGTCCTTCGATGTGCCCGCCGCAGGAGTGCTCGTACCAGCCGAGGTCGAGGATGAGTTCGAGCGCCTCGCCGTGCTTCGGATAGCCGGCCGGCACCTGGCCGCTCAGGCGAAACCAGACGGTGCCCCACGTGGTGCCCCATTCGTGGCCGAGTTCGAACGGCTTGAACTCGATCTCGCCGCGGCCGAGCTTGGCGAAGAACTCCTCGGACGGCATGGGCTCGCCCGGGATGTCGAACGCCTCGACGCTCAGACGCGCGACGCTTGGATGGATGTGCGGGCTGACGCGCTGGCGCAGGATGCGCTTGCAGCGCTCGAGCTGCTGTTCGGGTTTCAGAAACATGGTTGTCTGTCTTCACTCCCCTTGGTTGCCGATGTCGCAGGCCGTGCGGCCACGTCGTTGTGTCCCCCGTGCTTGGGGTTGGGCTGCGCGCTCGCCGATCGTACGGGGGCCGCCGGTCAACTAAAGCGCTTTAGTACCATTCTGTACATCGCCGGCGGACATGTCAAGTCCCCTGCCGCCGCGCGTGTTTCGAGGACATGCCGGATGCGCCTGACGCGCCGGCCACGCCCGGCGACGGCCGGGGCCGCATATGAAAAAGCGCCACCCCTTGTGAGGGTGGCGCTTTGGTTGGTGGAGTCGCGGGGAATTGAACCCCGGTCCGGTGACCGAGCCCGCAGTCTTCTACGTGCGTAGTCTGCTGGCCGTTTGGCGGTTTTTCTGCCCCCGTCTATGTCGCAGACAACGGACGGCGGGCATATTCGCAGTCAAAGTCCCGATGCAGCCCTGCAACGCAGCTGCATCAGCAAGTCTTCTTAACGACGCTCAGCATCCTCCCAAAGACGAGAAGGAGTGAACGGAGCGGCTGCTCACTGGTTAATCCTGGCGCGAAGCTCAGGCAGCGAGAGCGAACTCAGTGCGGTTAGATTTAGCACTTATTCTTTTGCCGGGGACATCCACGAGCGGACCCGGCGTTCTCGGCACGCTTCCCTGCGACGAACAGGTCACCGTCGAAACCGATCGACCCCAATCTTGAATTATCAAGCCTCCGCTTGCGCGGACTTTTCAATATACGTCCGAACCGGCGAAACGGCAAGTTTTCGCGTACGGCATAGCGTGTCGCCGGCGATGGCGCGACGGTTGCGCAACGGCCGTCCGACGGGGGAACGGCAGCGGGTGCCGATCCTCACCCACCTCCGTCGTCACGACCCGTCGCCCCGCGATCGATCCCGCGATCTATTTGATGATCGGCCGCGACGGGGCGGAGACGTCCACCTGCGTCTTGTCGCCGATCACATCGGGATCGGACAGGATCTTGTCGACGATCGCCATCTTGAGCTTGAGGTCGGACGAGTCGCCCCAGACCACGACATGCTCGCCGCCGTTGAGCTCGGTGGTGACCGAGTCCTGCGTGCTTGCGGTCACCTTGGTGATCGACGAGCGCATCGAATCCGAAAGCCCGCCGAGCACCTTGAGCGCCTCCTTGACCGACTTGTTCTTCAGCGACGCCTCCACGTCCTTCACCTCGATCACCGGAATGCCCTTGGTGGAGGTGTGCCCCACGGTGTTGAGCACGCGGGCCCTGCTGTCCACGGCCACCATCTGCGAGTCGGAGGCCTTGAGCATGGCGGCGGGCTGCTGCGCGCTGACCTTGACGGACAGGCCGTGCGGGTAGCGCTTGGTCACGTCCGCCTCGGTGACGCCCGGAATGTTCGTCAGCTGGGCCGTCACGTCCTTCACGGAGACGAGCAGCAGCGATTTGCCGGACTGCTTGTCGGCGATGGCGAGGATGTCGTCGCCGCTGACCCATTCGTTGCCGCCGGTCACGCTGATCTGGGAGGTCTCCAGCCGCAGCACCGGGGAGAGGAACAGCAGCCAGACCAGCGAGCACACCGCGGCGACCGCGGCGACCACGGCGACCACGCGCAGGGCGATCGTACGGGCTCCGGCCCTGCGTTTCTCCTTGAGACGGGCATTGAAGTCGATGACCTTGGGTCTGGTGGGGATGCCGAGCGCGCCGGACGTCTCCCGCAACGTCTTGGCGACCACGTCCTCGCTGGGCATGCGTCGCGCGTCGATGAATCCCCCGTCCGCGCGCGGGGCGACGTTCGTGGATCCGGATGCGCGGGTATGTTCGCGACCGCCCGCACGCCGCGCGCCGGACGTCTTGCGCACGCCGCTCGAGGACGCGGCCCGGGCGGCAGCGGTGCGATGCTTTGCCGGCACCGACTTGCGGATGGCCGGCGTGGACCCGGTGCCCTCATGCGACGGGCGCGACGACGAGGCACGGCTCACGGGCATCGACCCGGTCGCCGGCCTCTTGCCCGAACCGGCCGACCCGGACGAACCGGCCGACCCCGCCGCACCCGATGCCGAGCGGGCGGAGCGCGCCGTGCCGGAGCCGCGGCCAGACGATCCGGGCACCGCGTTGGACGAGGAGGATCCGGACGACGAGACCGTGCGGGAGCCGCCGCCCCGCCTGCCGCCGCCGTCCTTCGCCGCACCGGGGACGGAGGAACCCGACGAGCCGGCAACGGAACGCGCGGCGCGACGGCGTGCGCCGCCGTCCGAGGCCTTGTCCTTGTCGCCGGAACTGACGATCCGTCGCGCCATCAGCGCCCGTCCGCCACGCGATGCGCCTCGAGCGCGTGCAGCAGCACGTCATCCATCTGCGTGACGTCGCCGGCGCCCACGGTGAAGATCACGTCGCCGTGATGCGCGCGCATGGCGAGCATCTGCGCGGCGACGCGCATGTCGTCGACCGCGCGGATCCACTGGCCGTCCGGCTCGTGGGCGAGGCCGGCGGCCGCGTCGACGATCGTACGCGGTCCCACGCCGGGGAAGTCCTCCTGCTTTTCGCGTGCGGGGAAGATGCCGGAGACGATCACGTCGTCGGCCTTGGCGAGCGCCCGCGCGAACTCGTCGGCGAAGAACGCGGTGCGTGAGAACAGGTGCGGCTGGAACAGCACGCGGATCACGGCGTTCGGGTAGCGCCGGCGCGCGGCGTCGAGCAGGGCCGCGATTTCGGTGGGATGGTGGGCGTAGTCGTCCACCACGGTCACGTCGGCCACGGTGCCGCGCACCTGGAACCGGCGGGCCGCGCCGAGGAACGTGCCGGCGGCCTCGGCCGCGCGGTGCGGGTCCATGCCGAGCAGCACGGCGGCGGTGATGGCCGCGGTCGCGTTGCGCGCGTTGTGGATGCCCGGCACGATGAGCGAGACGGGCAGGCGCAGGTCGCCGCCGCCGAGCAGCGTGCCCGGCAGCGCGATCGTGAACCGTTCGGCGCCGCTGCCGCTGGCCTCGGTCTCCGATTCGATGCGCACGAACGTCGCGCCGTTCAGGTCGCCGAACGTCTCGCGCGGTTGGGTCGAGTAGGCGACCGCCCGGGCTGCGACGGCGGGGTCGAGCGAGCGCAGCACGCCGAGCGCGCCCTCGTCGTCGACGCAGATGATCACGTGCTCGAGCGCGTGCCCGGCGTGTTCGGCGAATGCCGCATGGTAGTGGGCGGCGTCGCCGTAGTGGTCGAGATGGTCCGGTTCGGCGTTGGTGATGATCGCGATGGTCGGACGGTACTTTTCGAAGCTGCCGTCCGATTCGTCGGCCTCGGCGACGAGCACGTCGCCGTGTCCGGCGTGTCCGCCGTCGAGCGTGGATCCGTCGGGCCCCTGGATGGAGCCGCCGATCGCGTAGCTCGGGTCGGCGAGCGCGCCTTCGCCAGCATGCACGAGGATGTGCGCGAGCAGCGAGCTGGTGGTGGTCTTGCCGTGTGCGCCGGCCACGGTCACGGCGCGGCGGCCGTTCATGAGCAGCGCGAGGATGTCGCTGCGGTGCACGATGCGCGCGCCGGCCTGATGCGCGGCGACGATCTCCGGATTGTCCGGCTTGATGGCGCTCGAGTAGACGACCGTGCGAGCGCCGGCCACGTTCTCGGCACGCTGGCCGAATTCGACGTGGATGCCGAGCGCGGTGAGACGGTCCGTCTTGGCGCTGCGTTCGCGGTCGGAGCCGTCGACGTCGACGCCGCGCTCGTGCAGCATTTCGGCGAGCACGCTCATGCCCGCGCCTCCGATGCCGATGAAGTGGGTGCGGCCCAGATCGTTCGTCGTCTGTCCGTCGCCGAATGCGGCGTGTGTGGGATCGAGGACGACCGTGTCGTCCGTGGTGGTGTCTGACAACGTATTCTCCTTGAGGGTTTCTGCCATTGCTGTCATGGGCATGGATGATGGGTGCGGCGTCACCGGGCGAGTTCGAGTACCTTGCGCGCCATCTTGTCGGCCGCGTCGCGGATGCCGTATCCCCACGCCTTCTCGCCGAACTGGCGCAGTCGGATCGGGTCGTCCAGCAGACCCGGCACATGCTCGCGCACCCAGTCGGCGGTGAAGTCGCGGTCGGCGACCATGAGTCCGCCGCCGGCCTCGACGACCGGCTGCGCGTTGAACCGCTGCTCCCCGTTGCCGATGGGCAGCGGCACGTAGACCGCGGGCAGGCCGAGCGCCGCCAGTTCGGACACGGAGCCGGCGCCGGCACGGCAGATCACGAGCGCGGAGCATGCGAACGCGAGATCGATGCGTTCAAGATATTCGGCGACATGGTAGTCTCCGCCCGTCGACTCGTCGAACAGTCCGGACAGCGCGGCCTCGCCGGCCTCGCGTGCGACGGTGGCGCGCACCTCGTCGATCTTGCCCCTACCGGTCAGGTGGATGATCTGCGCGGATTTGAGCAGGTCGGCGGACGCCTCGGACACCGCGCGGTTAAGGCTGAGCGCGCCGAGCGAACCGCCGGTGACGAGCACGAGCGGCCGCTTCGGGTCGATGCCGAGACGGGCGGCGGCCTCGTCGCGCACGGCGACACGGTCGGTTTCGAGCCTCGCGCACAGCGAAGCGATGGCCGGGCGCAGCGGCAGGCCCACGCGTTCGATCACGGCTCCGGCGGCCGGCTTGAGCCCGGTGCCGGCATAGGCGGTGCCGATGTAGCTCGCCCAGCGGGCGCCGAGCTTGTTGGCCATGCCGGCGCGCGCGTTCTGTTCGTGGATGACGATCGGGATGCCCATGCGGTGCGCCGCGGCGTACACGGGCGCGGATGCGTAGCCGCCGAAGCCGACCACCACGTCGGCGTGACGCGCCTCGAGGATGGCGCGCACCTTGTCACCCTCGCGCTTCCAGCGCATCGGGAAGCGCAGCGCGTCGAGATTGGGCCTGCGGGGGAACGGGACCTTGTCGATGGCGTCCAGTTCGTAGCCGGCCTGCGGCACCAGATCGTGCTCGAGTCCGACGGCGGTGCCGATGACGCTCACGTTGGCGTTCGGGTCGATGCGTCGGATGGCGTCCGCCACCGACAGCAATGGGTTGACGTGTCCGGCGGTGCCTCCGCCGGCAAGTACGACGTTCACGGTTTTCTTGCTCATAGTCATCGTCTGCCAGTCTACGTTCCCTTATACCCATCCGCCGTCCGGGCGTCCGGCCGCCGTCACGAGCTGCGCGATTCGGCCCTGATCTGCGGCTGGCTGCGCATCATGCCCACCGCCACGCCGGCCGCGGACAGGCACATGAGCATCGACGAGCCACCGGCCGAGACGAACGGCATCGGCACGCCGAGCACCGGGAACAGGCCGACGACCACGCCGATGTTGACCAGTGCCTGGCCGACGATCCAGATCATCACGCACATGAGCACCATCGACACGTACCGGTCCTTGATCTGCAGCGCCACGACGAGCAGGCACCAGCCGATCGTCACGAACAGCAGCACGACGATCATCGTGCCGACGAATCCGGTCTCCTCGCCGATGATCGCGAAGATGAAGTCGTTGTGCGCGGCCGGCAGGTAACTCCATTTCTCACGCGAATTGCCAAGGCCGACGCCAAGCAGACCGCCCGACGACAGCGCGTACCGTGCGTGGACCGACTGGAAGCACACGCCCTGCGTATCCGCATCGGAACACGAGTACGCGGCGAACACGCGTCTGAGACGGTTCGGACTGGTGACGACGAGCACGAGCACGAGCACGGCGAGCCCGCCGGCGAGCATGGCCATGTATTTGAGCGGGAAGCCGCTGATCATGAACGCGACCACGCCGATGAACACGATGATCATGGCCGTGCCGAGATCCTTGCCCAGCAGCACGAGACCCAGACAGGACGCGTACACGCCGCCGGGCACGGCATACGCCTTCCACCCCTCGCGGCGGAACCGCTTGGCGGCCATCTGAAGCGCCCCGGGCAACCAGATGCACAGCGACAGTTTGATCATCTCGGCCGGCTGGAAGGTAAGCACGCCGGGAATGCCGATCCAGCCGCGGTTGCCGTCCACGTCGATGCCCAGCGGCGTGAGCGTGAGGAACTGCAGGAACATGGCGCCGAACACGGCGATGATGCCGACCCTGCGATACAGCCTGACGCCGCAGCGGGACAGCACCAGCGCGCAGACCAGGCCGCCCACGCAGTACACGCCCTGGCTGACGGCCTGCTTCCACGGCGCGTAGCCGTTGGCCACCATGCTGACCGACGAGCTGGAGAAGACCATGATGACGCCGAACACCGACAGCGCCAGCACGGCCACGATGAACCCGTGGTAGCACCACAACGGGTTGAACAGGCTGGCGAGTCCGGTGAACCCGGCGAAGTCGTCGCCCGAGGCCCCGCGCCGTGCGGCTGGCGAGGCGGTCCCACGGCCCGCCCGAGGCCCCTCGTCGTCGCGCCGGCCGCGTCCGGCCGCGGTCCGGGGGGTGCCGGCGGTCTTGTCCGCCCTGGTCCGCTCGGGGGACGTCGTGTCGGAGGAGGCGACGCGTCTAGCCTTCGGCATGCTCGCTCACCCAGCGGCGCGATTCGGCCGCGAACTGGTCGCCGCGGTCCGCGTACGACTTGAACTGGTCCATCGAGGCGCATGCGGGGGCCATGAGCACCACGTCGCCGGCCTCGGCGTAGGAGCCGGCCGCGTCGACGGCGCGCGCCATGACGGTGGCGTTGTCGGCCGGGTCGATGACGGTGATCGGCATGTCGGGGGCACTGGCGGCGAACGCGTCGAGCATGGGCCGCTGGTCGCGGCCGATGATGACGGCGGCCTTGATGGTGTGCGCCTGATCGGCGACGAGCCGCTCGAAGCGGCTGCCCTTGGCGAGGCCGCCGGCGATCCACACGACCGATTTCTCGCCGAAGCTGGACAGTGAGGCGTTGGCCGCATGCGCGTTGGTGGCCTTGGAGTCGTCAACGAAGCGGATGTCGCCGGCCGGCGTCTTGGCCGTGGCGACGGTCTGGATGCGGTGGCCGCCGGGCGCGAACGCCTGCAGCGCACGCACCGCGGTGTCGCGGTCCGCACCGTAGCCGAGCGCAAGCGAGAGCGCGGTGAGCGCGTCGGCGAGCAGATGCGGATAGACGGTGCCGTCAGGCTCGGTCAGGTGCGTGAACTCGGCGACGGGCGCGATGCGGGTCTCCTCCCCCGGCCGACCGCCGGCAACGCCGCTCAGGTCGACGATCCAGCCGTCGGCAACGCCGATCTCGCCGGCGGCGGGCCTGCGCAGCGTGAAGCCGACCTTGCGGCAGCCGGGCGCGGTCTCGGCCTTCGCGGCCAGATCGGCGACGCGCGCGTCGTCGGCGTTGTACACGAGCGTCTTCCTCACGCCGTGGAATACCTTGGACTTGTCGGCCGCGTAGTTCTCGATGCCGCCGTGCCAGTCGAGGTGGTCGTCGGCGATGTTGGTGATCGCCGCGCAGTCGAGCGCGAGCGAATACGTGAAGTGCAGCTGGAACGAGCTCAGTTCGACGCACAGGACGTCGTTGTCAGCCTCGACGGCCGCATGGGAGACGGCCTTGCCGATGTTGCCGACCGCCGGGGCCTTCAGGCCGCAGGCGGTGAGCATCTCGGAGGTCATTTCGGTGGTGGACGTCTTGCCGTTGGTGCCGGTGATGCCGATCCAGCCGGCGTGCGCGCCCTTGCCGTCGCGGTCGGCGCGCAGCCACCAGGCGAGCTCCACTTCGCTGATCACGGGGATGCCGCGGCGCTGCGCCTCGAGGATGAACGGGGTGCGCGGGTTGAACACGGGCGACGTGCACACCAGATCGATCGTGTCCCAGTCGACGTCGTCGAAGGATTTCAGGTCGGCGTCCTCACGCCGTTCGTCCACGCCGATCGCCTTCGCGCCGTGCGCGCGCAGCACGTCCACCATGCTGCGCCCGGAGATGCCGAGTCCCGCCACCAACGCGGTCTTGCCGTTAACGTCCATATCCGCTCCTTAATCCGATGTGTGCAATCCGCAAACGGTTCCCTATCGTATATCCGCTTTGTGTCCCCGCGGCCGCGCCGGTCACAGCAGGCCGGAACGCGCCGCCCAGTCCGCGTAGAAGACCATCAGGCCGCACAGCACGAACAGCAGCTCGACCATCCAGAACCGCACCACGACCTTCGTCTCGGTCCACCCGCACAGTTCGAAGTGGTGGTGGATGGGGGCCATCTTGAACACGCGCCTGTGCGTGGCCTTGAAGTAGCCGACCTGGATCACGTCGCTCATCGCCTCGAGCACGTACAGGCCGCCGACGATCACGGCGAGGAATTCGGTGTGCGTGGCGATGGAGAGCGCGGCGAACAGGCCGCCGAGCGCGAGCGAGCCGGTGTCGCCCATGAAGATCGTGGCCGGATTCGAGTTGTACCACAGGAAGCCGAAGCAGGCCACGGCCGCGCACACGGCGATGATGGTCAGGTCGAGCGGGTCGGACACCGCGTACGAGTAGCCCTGATGGTCGCCGCCCTTGATGTGGTAGCTTTCCCAGAACGCGATGATCGCGTATCCGGCGAAGGAGATCATGGACGATCCGGCCGCCAGGCCGTCGAGGCCATCGGTCAGGTTCACCGCGTTGGTCCATGCGGTCATCAGGAAGTTCACCCAGATCACGAACAGCACGATCGCCAGCGCCCTACCGGCGAAGTCGAAGCTGACGAACGGCTTTTCGATGAAGCTGATGCCCGGCTGCGCGCTCGGGAAGCCCGACTTGGTGGGCACGAGCAGCGCGAGCACCGCGTAGATCGTGCCGAGGATGAACTGGCCGATGAACTTGCCTTCGACGGTCAGGCCCTCGTTCTGCTTCTTGCGCACCTTGGCGAAGTCGTCGATGAAGCCGAGAACGCCCATCGACAGCATGGCGAAGAGCACGAGCACCGCCGACCACGAGGGCGCCTCGCCGCGCGCGCAGTAGCGGTACAGCGCCGAGGCGCCCCAGCCGAGCACGATGGCGAAGTTGATCACCACGCCGCCGAGCGTCGGCGTGCCGCGTTTGATCTGGTGGGATTTTGGTCCGTCCTGCCGGATGTACTGCCCGTAGTGCAGCCTGTGGACCAGCCTGATCAGCATGGGCGTGCCTGCCATGGTGACGGCCAGCGACACCAGGATGCCAATGATGAGCGAAATCACGATTGTCTCTCCACTCTTGTTCTACCTATCGGTTGACGCCGTATGGCGCGGCTTCGCGCGCCGTGCGGCCCGTTACTCCGCCGGGGCCCAGCGCGAGGCGAGCGCGCTCAACCCGGAGGCATGCGAGCCCTTGAGCAGCACGAGCGAGGTCCCCCGATGCCCACGCACCAGGTCGACGGCCAGCCGGTCGGCCTCGTCCGCGCCGTGCGCAAGGTCGACGGTCACGTGCGAGCCGCTTGCCTCCGCCTCGTCGCGCGCGCCCTGCGCCAGGTCGACGGCCAGCGCGTCGAGATGCGGGTCGTCGGCCGAACCGACGGCGATGACCGCGTCGACGCCGGCGCGCACGGCGTCCGCACCGATGCCCCGGTGCAGCTCGTCCTCGTCGCCGCCGAGCTCGAGCATCGCGCCGAGCACGGCGATGCGGTAGGGTTCGCCGTCCATCGGCCGGTCCTGCCGTCCGGCGGCGCCCCACGAGGCCAGCGCGGCGATGCCGGCGCGCATGGAGTCGGGGTTCGCGTTGAAGGAGTCGTCGATGAGCGTGAAGGACGCGCCGTCGCGCGTCACCTCGCAGACGGCCATGCGGTGCGCGCTGATGCGCGTCTGCTCGCCCAGCACGCGCGCGATGTCCGGCAGGGCCATGCCGCAGCGGCGGGCGACGCTGGCGGCGGCGAGCGCGTTCATCACGTTGTGCGCGCCGCGGATGCCGAGCGTGACGTGCACGCTCTGCGTGCCGTCGGTCATATCGAAGGAGGGGTGGTCGGTGGCGTCCTGCGCGATGCCGCGGGCCGTCAGCTCGCCGGGACGGGCGTGCTCCGGGTCAATGCCGAACCACAGCACATCGCCGGGCACCAGCGTCTCCATCGCGGACACATGCGCGTCGTCGGCGTTGAGCACGCCGGCGCCCCCGGGAACGAGGCCGCGCACGATCTCGCTTTTGGCCTGCGCGATGCGCTCGACCGAGCCGAACTCGCCCAGATGCGCGCATCCGACCTTGAGGACCACGGCGATGTCGGGCGGCGCGATGGTGGTCAGCCGCGCGATCTCGCCGACGTGGTTGGCGCCCATCTCCGCGACGAGGAAGCGCGTGGAGGGCCCCACCTTGAGCGCGGTCAGCGGCAGGCCGATCTCGTTGTTGAACGAGCCGAACGGGGCGACGGTGGGGCCCATATGCCCCAGCAGCGCCTTGAGCAGGTCCTTCGTGGTGGTCTTGCCGACCGATCCGGTGATGCCGACGATCGTGAACGGCGTGGACTCGGCGCGCCGGCGTTCGAGGTTGTGCCGGGCGAGGGCGCCCAGCGCCCTGACCGTGTCGTCGACGAGGATCTGGGCGATCGGGGCCTCGACTTCATGGTCGACCAGCGCGCATACGGCGCCGCGCGAGGCCACGTCGGCGAGGAAGTCATGCCCGTCGACCCGTTCGCCGGCGATCGCCACGAACACGGAGCCCTCCCCCGCCTCGCGCGAGTCGCTGACGGCCGAGGTCGCGTTCGCGCCTTCCGGGTCGAATCCGGGCTGCGGGTGGATCAGGGAGCCGCCCGTCGCCTCGGCTATCTCGTTGGGGGTCATCGGCATCATGGCCGCTTCGCTCGTCACTTCAGTACCTTTCCTTGCCAAACAAAAAATCCGCTTGCCGTCACCGGTTCAGGTCGTGGTTGACCCGCAGCGCGTTCCTGATGTTGTTGCGTCGCACGCCGGCGGCCATCACCATGGCGATCGCCAGCGACGAACGCTTGACGTCGGCCATGTCCGCGTCGGCCAGAGGCGAGAACTGCATCGCGATCTGGTCCGATTCCCCGGTCCGGCCGATCAGGTGCGTCTGATCGTCCATCACGAATCCGTACCGCTCGCAGTCGGCGCGCGCGATCGCGCCCTTGCGCGGGTCGCTGTCCATGCCGTCGACGCCCAGCACGTCCACGTTGACGCCGCTGAGCGCCCCGTCGCGGAACGTGCCCTCGTCGAGCGCGACGATCACCGCCGCCGCGCCGTCCTCCTGGCATACGCCGAGCGTGCGCTGCACGTCGAAGATGCCGAGCGGGTAGTCGAGCGCGAGCTGGCGTTCGAGCGACTGCGAGCCGAACGAGCCGATCACGCTGACCGGATTGCCGAGCATGTGCAGCAGACGCGACAGCTGGCTCACGTTGGCGGCCACGTCGCCTCCGGCCGGACCGGCCACGGCGAACACGGCCAGCATGCTCGCCGGCGCGCCCGACATCTCGGTGGCCAGCTCGCCCAGCTGCGCGTCGGTCAGGTCGCCGAACAGGATCGGCAGCTCGCATCCGGCGAGCGTCTCGCGCATGTCGGACGGCGCGAGCGCCGCGTACGCGCCGCGCTCCAGCGCCTGTTCCATCAGGTTCGCCGGGTTCGCGTCCGTGATCTCGCGCGGCACGAACAGCGCCCCCGCGGACACCGAGTCCACGTCGTCCGCCAACGACGTGACGGTCACGTTCGACGCGAAGGACGGCTCCAGCTCGCATCCGTAATGGTCGGTCAAGTATCCCAGCGTCATGCGGCGCGCCACGGCCTCGCTCACCGAGCTCATCCGATCACCTGTCCTTTCCCCATGTTCCCCATGCCTCGCTCACCATTCCACCGGGATAGCATCCGTGCGCTTGGACGAAGTCGGCACATTGTATTTCTGCATAAGGAATTCACCGATGTCGGCGAACACCGGTCCGGCGGTCAGGCCGCCGAACGAGCCGACCTTGGCGTCCTTCATCACCACGGTGATCACGAAGCGCGGATTGTCGGCCGGGATGATGCCCGACCAGTCGGAGATGATCGACGAAAGCGTGCCGTCGTCGCCGGCGACCTCGGCGGTGCCGCTCTTGGCGGCGATGCGGTAGCCGGGCACGGAGACCATGTTGCTGTACAGGTCGGAGACGGACTCCATCGCGTTGAGCATCTGCTTGGCCACGTCCTCGTCGACCACGCGGGTCGAGGCGGACGCCTTGGTCTCGCTGACGTGCCCCTGCGCGTCGGTGACCGACTGGACCAGCTTGAGCGACGGCATCACGCCGCCGTTGGCGATCGTGGCGACCGCGCGCGTGATCTGCAGCGCGTTCATCGTGTAGCCCTGGCCGAACAGCACCGTGTTGCGCGTGCGCAGGTCCCAGTCCTGCCAGTTTCTGAGCACGCCGTCGGATTCGCCCGCCAGGTCGAGGCCGGTGGCGGTCCCCACCCCGAATTTCTTGAGGTATTCGTAGCGTTTCTCGTCGCTGTAGTTCGTGGCGGCCATGATCATGCCCACGTTCGACGAGTTCTTGAGGATGCCCGCGTACGTCCAGCGTTCGGCGCCGTGCGTCTCGGCGTCCTTGTAGGTCTGGCCGTCGGAGGTGGTGATCGTGTCGGGTACGGTGAACTTGTCGGTGGCCTTGTGCAGCCCCTCCTGCAGCTCGCCGGCCATCGAGAACACCTTGCCGATCGAGCCGGGTTCGAAGGTGGCGCTGACCACGCGCGACGAGTTGAGCTTGGCCGCGTCGGAGCCGGCCTCGTACTGGTCGGTGTCCTCGAGCGCGAGGACACCGCCGGTCTTGAGGTCGTAGACCACGCCGAGCGCCCAGCTGGCGTTGTACTTCTTGATGCCGTCGAGCAACGCCTTCTTGACGTACCAGTCCACGTCGCCGTCGATGGTCAGCGTCACGTCGGAGCCGTTGACCGCGTCCTTCGATTCGGTGAGCGTGCCGGGGATCTGTTCGCCGACGTTGTTGCCGCGCTGGTAGACCTCGTAGCCGTCGGTGCCGTTGAGCGTGTCGTCGAGCGTGGCCTCGAGACCGGCCACGCCCTTTCCCTCGTCGTCGATGCCGCCGAGGATCGGGCCGAGCAGCGTGCCTCCCGAGTAGACGCGCTCGTTGGTCAGCTCGCCGTAGACGATGCCGCCCAGATGCAGCGCGGCGATCTTGCGCTTGGTCTCGGGCGTCACGTCCTTGGCCAGCACCACGTAGCGTCGATTGGAATCGCTCATCTTGGCGCCGAGCTCCATCGCGTTCGTGCCCTTGAGCACGGTGGCGAGCAGACGCGCGACTGCGGCCGCCCCGGTGACGTCGAGCGGCTTGCCGTCGATCTGGTGGCAGTAGCTTTCGGTCTGCTTGGTGCACTTGGTCGGCTTGAACTCGTTGGCCAGCATCGGGTCGGCGACGATGTTGTAGCGCTCCAGGCTCTGGGCGAGCACCGTGCCGTTGGCGTCGAGGATGCGGCCTCGTTTGGCGGTGAGCGTGACCCTGCTGGTGCGCTCCTGCTCCGCGGCGACGGCGGTGGAGCGTCCGAGCAGCTGGACGAACGCCATCTTCGTCACGCATGCGGAGGCCACGAACGCCAGCACCAGTGCGATGGCGATGCATCGGACGGCGAACGCACGCGACTTGTCGGTTCTGCGAATGCCGTTGCTCACTTGCCGCCGTCCTTGTATCCGCTCAGATCGATGGTCAGCGAGCCCTTCTGCAGCACCATGCCCATCTTCTCGGCCTTTTCGGGCAGGGACGTCTGCAGTTCGTCGAGCTTGGCCTGGTCCTCCTCCACGTCCTGGGTGAGCACGGTGATGTTGGCCTGCACCTCGGCGGCCTCGAACGAGTTCTCCACCATCTGCGTGCGCAGCAGCAGCGCGCCGATCAGCGTGGCGGCGAGGAAGACCGCCGACGCGGCGATATGGAACAGCGACGTGCTGCGCGAGCGCGTCCACACGATGAGCCGCGCCAGACCGGCGGGCCGGCCGGCCTGCTTGGCGCCCGACTCGACCACATGCAGGCTGGGTCGGGTGGATGTCTCGGCGGGCTGGGGACGCCGGCTCTCCGGTACCGCGTTGGAGCGTACGGTTCGTCCACGGCTTGCCATCAGCGATTCCTTCCCTGCCGGGCCGGCTGGCCCGTTCGTCCGCCGCGGCGGCTGTGCGCGCCGCGGCGGACGGTTGCGTTGGTTGCGTTCGGTTCGAGTTGCCTCATCCTCGCCTCCGGTATCGGACGGACGAGTTCGACGGCCCTCAGCCTGACCGACGCGGAGCGCGGGTTGGAGGCGATCTCCGCCTCGTCGGCCTTGACGGCCCCGCGGGTCAGCTCCCGGAAGAACGGCTGGGCCTCCGGGGGGATCATCGGCAGGCCGGCCGGCGCATCCACCTTGAGTCCCTGGTTCATGAACGACTTGACGGTCTTGTCCTCCAGCGAATGGTAGGACTCGACGACCAGACGCCCGCCGACGGCCAGATGGGCCGCGATCTGCGGCAGGGTGCGCGCGAGCTTGTCCAGTTCGCCGTTGACCTCGATGCGCAGCGCCTGGAAGACGCGCTTGGCCGGGTTGCCCGCCGGACGGTGCGCCTGCGGGACGACCTCGTCGACCAATCGGTTGAGCTGGGCGGAGGTGGTCAGCGGCTCGTGCGCGCGGCGGGCGGCGATCTCGCGCGCGATCTGCCGCGCGAAGCGCTCCTCGCCGTAATCGCGGAAGATGCGGGCGAGCGACTCGGCGTCGTAGGTCGCCAGCACGCGCTCGGCGGTCAGCGGCTGGGTCACGTCCATGCGCATGTCGAGCGGGGCGTCGTGGGAATACGAGAAACCGCGGTCGGTCTCGTCGATCTGCAGGCTGGACAGTCCCAGATCCATGAACACGGCCTGCACCCGGTCGATGCCCTGATCGGCCAGCACGGCCGCGAATTCGTCGAAGGCGGCGTGCACCGGCGTGAACCGGTCCGCCAGCCCCTCCCGCCGCATGCGCTCGGTGGCCAGCCCCAACGCCTCGGTGTCGCGGTCGATGCCGATCAGCCTGGCCTCGGGCGCGGCCTTGAGGAAATGGGTGGCGTGGCCCGCCAGTCCGAGTGTGCAGTCCACCGCCACGGAACCCGGCTCCGCGAGCGCGGGCGCGACGAGAGCCACGCACCGCTCGAGCAGCACGGGCTGGTGAATGGTCGTGATATCGGTCATCAGAATCCCACCGCCGGTAGTACGTCGTCGGCCATGTCGGCATATCCCTGCTCCTGGGCAGCCAGATATTCCTCCCATGCCTTGCTGTTCCAAATCTCAGCCCGGGTGCCCACGCCGATCACCACCACGTCGGTGCCGAGGTTGGCGTAGTCGCGCAGCATCTGCGGCACGAGCACGCGGCCCTGCTTGTCGGGCTCCTGGTCGACCGCGCCGGACAGGAACACACGCAGGTAGTCGCGCGCCGCCTTGTCCCCCATCGAGGTGCGTTGGATCTGCATCGCGATGCGACGGAACTCGTTCTGCGGCAGCAGATACACGCAACGCTCCTGCCCCCTGGCCATGATGAGGCCGGGGCCGAGCTGGCTGCGCAGTTTCGCGGGCAACGCCAACCGTCCTTTCGCGTCGATCTTCGGGGTGTAGGTACCCAGCAGCAGCGGAGGCAGCGCGGCCGCCCCCGGGTCGGCCTGCGGCTGCGTGGAGGGGGTCTGAACGTCCGCCGTGAGCTGATCGTCCATGCACCCACCTCCTTTGTACGGTTATGCGATGCCTCCGGCCACAACTGATTCACCACTCTACCCCACCAATCACCATGAACACCCACTTCTCTACATTTTCCGCGCTTTTTGGCCTTCTCTTCACTCCCTCGACGCATTCGCGGGCGCGTCCGCGGGCTTCGGCACGGGTGCGGCGCCGCGGTCGGCCGCCCCCGGCATGCCGTTCATCGGAAATTCATGTTCCCGTGCGCGTTCCCACCCCGGAGGTAGGGGGTTGGGAGTACATTGGAATGCCTGAGTTTTTCGGCACACGCATACGAAACGGAGGGTCATGTCGGGTTACTCGTCGCAGATCCATGAGGAGCAGCGCGCCGTCGACCGCGCCTACGCGCGTCTCGACGCGCTGCGGGCGCAGGTCAGGTCCCGCCTTGACACGGTCAGGGCGGCCGGCTCGCACGGCTCACCCACCCAGCGCACCGAGCGAGACTCCTTCGCCACCATGTACGAGGACCGGCTCACGCAGATGCGCGCCGTGGAGGACCGTCTGGTGTTCGGCCGGCTCGACGACGTCAACGGCAACCGCCGCTACATCGGTCGCATAGGCCTGTCCAACGAGAGCCACGAGCCGATCCTGACCGACTGGCGCGCGGAGGCGGCCCGGCCGTTCTACGAGGCGACCCCGTCGCATCGGGGGGACATCGTGATGCGCCGCCATCTGACGCTGCGTTTCCGCGAGGTGGTGGGCATCGAGGACGAGGTGCTCGACGTCGATTCGAGCCAGGTCGATGACGCGGCCGCGTCCGGCACGCTTACCGGCGAGGGCGCGCTGCTCGCCTCGCTCAGCTCGCGTCGCACCGGCAAGATGACCGACATCGTGGCCACGATCCAGGCCGAGCAGGACCGCATCATCCGCTCCGAGCTGGGCCGCGCGGTCGTCGTGCAGGGAGGCCCCGGCACCGGCAAGACCGCCGTCGCGCTGCATCGCGCAGCCTACCTGCTGTACACGCACCGCCGCACGCTCGAACGTTCCGGCGTGCTCGTGGTCGGCCCGAGTCCCACGTTCCTGCGCTACATCGACCAGGTGCTCCCCTCGCTGGGCGAGACCGGCGTGGTCAGCCGCACCATCGCCGACCTGCTGCCCGGTCTGAGCGTCACCGCGACCGACGAGCCGCTCGCGGCCCAGCTCAAGGGCGACCGTCGCATGGCGCGGCTCGTCGCCGACGCGATCGCCGCGCGCGTGCGCGTGCCCGCGGACCTGCCGTCCGTCAACATCAACGGCTTCGCGGTGCCGATGAAGGCCGTCGACATCGAGCAGGCGCAGGCCGACGCGCGGCGCACGCACCAGCCGCACAACAAGGCCCGCGAGACGTTCGTCAAAAGCATGCTGTCGTCGCTGCGCGCACGATACGCCGAGCAGCTGGACTACACGCCGGACGAATCGGAGATGTCACGGGTCACCTCGCTGCTGCGTATGAACGACAAGGTGCGCAAGACCCTCAATCTCGCATGGCTGCCGATGACCGCGCCATGGCTCATCGACCAGCTGTGGGCGCATCCCGAACGGCTGCGCCGGCTCGCGCCGTGGCTGACCGAGGAGCAGGCCGCCGCGCTCGGCAGGCCGAAGGGCTCTCCGATGACGCGTTCGGACGTGCCGCTGCTCGACGAGGCGATGGAGCTGCTCGGCCCCGATCCGAAGGCCGCGAACCGTGCGGGCGAGCGGGATGCGGCGCGCGCCGAGGAGGAGCAGTTCGCCAAGGACACGCTCGCGCAGGCCGGCATCGGTTCGGGCATCGTCACCGCGCAGATGCTGGTGGACAACATCAACGGCGGCGATGTGGAGCTGACCGCGCAGCGCGCGGCGAACGACCGCGAATGGACGTACGGGCACATCGTCGTGGACGAGGCGCAGGAGCTGACCGCGATGGACTGGCGCATGCTGGTGCGCCGCTGCCCCTCCCGCTCGTTCACCATCGTGGGCGACGTGGCGCAGACCTCCGCGCTGGGTGGCACGCGCTCGTGGCCGCGCACGATGAACCGCATCTTCGGCGAGGGCCGCTGGGACCTCAACGAGCTGACCATCGACTACCGCAACCCGCAGGAGGTCTCCGACCTGGCATCGGACTTCGCCGAACGCGAGGGCCTGTACATCTCCACGGTCAAGGCCGTGCGCAGGATCCCCGATTCGGTGCGCCGCGTCGTGGTCGAGGACCGCGCCTCGCTGATCGACGACGTGGCGGCCCGCACCGTGGAGCTGACCCGCGAGTTCGTCGGCCGCGACGGCACCGGCCGCGTGGCGGTGATCGCGCCGGCATCGCTGCGCGACGACGTGCGGTCCCGCATCCGCGCCGCGTTGCGCGCCGCGCTCGCGCCCGGCGAGTTCGAACGGCTCGCGGCGCAGAACGCGTGGGACGAACAGGTGACCGTGTGCGACACGCAGGAGGTCAAGGGTCTCGAATACGACGCGGTCGTCGTCGTGGAACCGGGCGAGATCGAGCAGGAGGCCCCCTCCCGTCTGGTCGCCGCCTCGGACCTGTACGTGGCGATGACCCGTCCGACCCAGCGTCTGCTCATCGTGCGGACCGTCGCCGACAACGACGATCTGGCCATCTGACCATCCGGCGGATGCGCGTGCCGGCCGCATCGCGCATCCGGCCGTTCCAAGTATCTGACCATATCGGTAAGGTGGGGAGCATGCCCAAAGCACTGTTACTGGAAAACATTCATCCGTTCGCCGCGAAATCGTTGCGGGACCACGGCTTCGAGGTCGAGACGCGCAAGGGCGCGCTGGGCGAGGACGAGCTGATCGAGGCGCTCGACGGCGTCGACCTGCTCGGCATCCGCTCGAAGACGTCCGTGACCCGCAAGGTGATCGACGCCAGGCCGAGCCTGACCGCCGTCGGCTGCTTCTGCATCGGCACCAATCAGGTGGACCTGCCCTATGCCGGCAAGAAGGGCATCGCCGTCTTCAACGCGCCGTACTCCAACACCCGTTCCGTGGTGGAGCTGGTGATCTGCGACATCATCTGCCTGCTGCGCCGCATCCCCGCGCACACGCACCACATGCGCCACGGCATGTGGGACAAATCGGCCACCGGCTCGCACGAGGTGCGCGGCAAGACGCTCGGCATCATCGGCTACGGCAACATCGGCTCCCAACTGTCCGTGCTCGCCGAGGCCCTGGGCATGCGTGTGGTGTTCTACGACATCGAGGAGAAGCTTGCGATGGGCAACGCCCAGCGTTGTGAAACGCTCAACGAGCTGCTCGAGCAGTCGGATGCGGTCACGCTGCATGTCGACGGACGCAAGTCGAACACGGGCTTCTTCGGCGAGGACCAGTTCGCGCACATGAAGCAGGGCGCGATCTTCATCAACCTGTCGCGCGGCTTCGTGGCGGATCTGGATGCGCTCAAGCAGCATCTGGACTCCGGCCACCTGTCCGGCGCGGCCGTGGACGTGTTCCCCGTCGAACCGAAGAAGACCGGCGACCCGTTCTCCACGACGCTGGCCGAGGAGGACAACATGATCCTCACCCCGCATATCGGCGGCTCCACGCTTGAGGCGCAGGAGGCCATCGGCCACTTCGTCGCGCAGCGTCTGGAGGACTACTGGTTCAAGGGCTCCACGATGCTGTCGGTGAACATGCCGCAGATCACGCTCAACTCGCTGCCGGGCACCGCGCGCATCGCGCACCTGCACGCGAACCTGCCGGGCGTGCTCGCCCGCGTCAACCGGGTGCTCGGCGAGGAGAACATCAACATCGCGGCTCAGGCCCTCGGTACCGAGGGCGAGCTCGGCTACGTGGTGACCGACGTCTCGCAGACCCCGAGCCGCGAGGCGCTGGAGGCTCTGCGCAACATCGAGGGCACCATCCGCATGCGGGTGATCAGCTGACGCTTACGGCACGCGTGCCGTAAGGACAAAGCGCCAAGCGCTCGAGGGGGCGGGGATCCTATCCCCGCCCCCTTATTGCTTCCGGCATCCGGCAGGCCGGTCAGTCTTTGGCGGAGGCCTGCGCCTTCTCCTCGCGCAGCTCGTCGATGGCGCGCTGGAAGTCCTCAAGGCCGTTGAAGTCCTGGTACACGCTGGCGAACCGCAGGTAGGCGACCTCGTCGAGCTCCTTGAGCGGGGCGAGGATCGCCCTGCCCACGTCCTCGGAACGCACCTCCGCCAGGCCGCGCGAGCGCAGATCCTCCTCGACGCGCTGGCCGAGCGTCTTGAGGTCGTCCTCGTTGATGGGACGTCCCTGACAGGCCTTGCGCACGCCGGAGATCACCTTGTTGCGGTCGAAGGGCTCCATGTTGCCCGACCGCTTCGTTACCAGCAGCATGGTGCTTTCCACCGTGGTGAAGCGCCTGTGGCATTTCAGGCATTCGCGCCGCCTGCGGATCGAATGCCCGTCATCACTGATGCGGGTATCAACGACTTTGGTATCCGGTTGCTGACAAAAAGGACAATGCATGTTCCCAACAATAGCGTGAAACATGCGAAAAACATTCCTTTCCGGGGTTTCGCACACGTCGGTCCGCCCGGGATCGCCCCGAACCGGAAAAACGCATGCTCGCCGCCCCCTCTCCGGCACCGCATGCATCCCGGCTTCGGCGGTCATACCGGCGATCATGCCGGTGCCGCCACCGGGATCGGCACCGGTACATGACGGCATGCGCGTCCTCATTCCTTCGGCACCAGTATCCGCTGGCCCGCCTCCAGCTGCGCGCTGTCCATATGGTTGATCCGCATGATCAGATCGACGCTCTCCGCCACGTCGCCTCCCTGCGGCGTGATCCGTTCGGCATAAGCCCATAGCGTGTCCCCCGGGCGCACCGTGTAGCTCGTCACCTCGGTGGCCTCCGTAGGACCGGGATTCCACGGTTCGAAGGTCAGCAACACCGCCGCGACCATCATCGTCGCGAGCGCGATCGATGCAACGAGGCGTATGACACGCGGGCGGACGGACGACGTCCGCCTCGCCGTGCCGGTGGCTCCAGCCAGTGCGTTCATCACGACCACATCCTTTCGAACAATCGTTCTATCGAACAGTTGTTCCGATTGTGGCACAGTTGTTCGAAAAACGCAACACGACACGTCGAACAGATGTTTGATTTCATGCGATGTTCACGGTATGCTGAAAACCAATACGAAAGGAGCCGACCGTGAGCACCATCCCCTTCACCCCCAAGCGGCCGCAGGAAAGCGCCCTTACCGATCGCCAGCGCAAGGTGCTGGATGCGATCCGCGGCCACGTCGCCAGCAAGGGATTCGTCCCGTCCTTCCGCGAGATCGGCGAGGCGGCCGGTCTCAAAAGCCCCTCGTCGGTCAAGCACCAGCTGCAGGTGCTGGAGGAGAAGGGCTTCATCCGCATGAACGCGAACAAGGGGCGGGCCATCGAACTGGTGTCCGACTCGACACGGCCGTCGTCCGATGGTCCGGCGGAGGCGACGGCGACGGTGCTGCCGTTCCCCGGCAACCGGGAGGCGGGGGCCAGCGCCTCGATCATGCAGTCGCGGGACGTGCCGCTGGTGGGCCGCATCGCCGCCGGCGTGCCGATCACCGCAGAACAGCATGTGGACGACGTGATGCGCCTTCCGGAGCGCCTGACGGGCACGGGCAACCTGTTCATGCTCGAGGTGCACGGCGATTCGATGGTGGACGCCGCGATCTGCGACGGCGACTTCGTGGTGGTCAGGGAGCAGCAGTCCGCGGAGAACGGCGACATCGTGGCCGCCCTGTTGGGAGATGAGGCGACGGTGAAGACCTTCCGCAACGACAACGGCCATGTATGGCTCATTCCGCACAATCCGGCCTACTCCCCCATCGACGGCACGCACGCGCAGATCATGGGCCGAGTCGTCACCGTGCTGCGCAAGCTGTAACCGTCACCGACGATCCGGCGACCCGCGACGACGCACGCGCCCGCAGCGACGTGGACGGGCGGCGGCCGCAGCGCCCGTCCACGTCGCATTCCTTCCGGCCATCGGCCGGCTATCGATGGAGCTGCTCGGCGCTGGGCGTGCTGTATCCCTCGGGCTCGATCTGGAAGGTGGTGTGCGGCACCGAGACGGGGAAATGCTCTCGCAGGCAGTCCTGCAGCTGGCGCAGGATCTCGGTGGCCTGCTCCATGGTGGTGCCGCGCTCCACCACCACATGGGCCATGAGGATCGGCATGCCGGTGGACACGGTGCTGGCATGCAGGTCGTGCACTGCCACCACGCGGGGCACCCGTTCCATATGCCGGCGCACCGCGTCAAGGTCCAGGCCCTCCGGCGTCTCCTCGAGCAGCACGCGCACCGCGTTGCGCAGCAGCAGCACGGCCCGGGGGATCATCATCAGCGCGATAAGCCCACCGGCCACGGCATCGAAGCCGTCCCAGCCGGTCGTCATCATCACCACGGCGGAGATCACCACGGCCACCGAACCGAGCGCGTCGTTCATCACCTCAAGGAACGCGGCCTTCATGTTCATGTTGTCGGCCCGCTGCGAGGCGAGGATGGCGATCGACCCGACGTTCGCCGCCAGGCCGAGGATGCCGAAGAACAGCAGCAGCCCGATGTCCTGCACCGCATCGGCGCGGCCTCCGAACAGGCGCATGCCGGCCTCCGCCAACGCATACACGCCGACCACGAGCAGGATGATGGCCCCGCATGCTGCGGTGAGCACCTCAAGTCTGGCCCAGCCCCACGTGCGGCTCTTGCTGGGCTTGCGGCGCATCAGCACCGCCGTCACCGTGGAGGCGATCAGCACCGACATGTCGGTAAGCATGTGCCCGGCGTCCACCAGCAACGCCAATGACCCGGTGATGGCCGCCCCCACGACCTCGGCCACGAACACCGTGCCGGTCAACGCCAGCGTCATCATCAGCCGCCGCTGATGCGCGCGCGACGTCTCCCCGTTCCCCGCCGCAACGGCCCCTTCATGATGATCATGCGCCATATCCGTATCTCCTTGCGCCATTCGGCGTGAAACCGCTTCTCACAACCATTCTCATTTGCCCATAAACGCAACAACCCCGGCACAAGGCCGGGGTTGCATGCAATACCGCCGCGTAAAGCGACGGAAACCGGGATCAGAAGCCGAACTGGGCGGCGGTCTCCTTCAGCGTCTCGGCGGAGCGCTTGAGGGCCGCGAGCTCCTTGTCGGAGACCGGGGTGTTGATGGCGGTATTGACGCCCTGACGGTTGAGGAGGGTCGGCACGGACATGCACACGTCGGAGATGCCATGGAAGTCCTTGAGCATGGAGGACACCGGCAGGATGCGGTTGGTGTCGTGCAGGACGGCCTCGATGATGTCGACGCCGGACATGCCGATGGCGTAGTTGGTCGCGCCCTTGCCGTTGATGATCTTGTAGGCGGCGTTCTTGACTTCCTGGTGGATGGCCTCGCGCTTCTCGGCGTCGAGCGGCTCGTGGCCCGGCAGCGGGGTCCAGTCGCACATCGGGACGCCGCCGATGGTGGCGGAGGCCCACAGCGGGACCTCGGAGTCGCCGTGCTCGCCGGCGATGTAGGCGTGGACGTTCTTGACGTTGACGCCGGTCTGCTGCGCGATCAGGAAGCGCAGGCGGGCGGAGTCGAGGTTGGTGCCGGAGCCGAAGATCTGGTTCTGCGGCAGGCCGGTGATCTTCTGGGCGACGTGCGTGGCGATGTCGACCGGGTTGGTGATGAGCATGTAGATCGCGTTCGGGGCGACCTTGACGAGGTTCGGCATGATGGCCTGCAGGATCTTCACGGTCGCGCCGACGAGCTCGAGGCGGGACTGGCCGGGCTTCTGGCGCGGGCCGGCGGTGATGACGATCATGTCGGCGTCGCGGCAGATCTCGGGGTCGTCGGAGCCGTCGATGGAGACGGTCGGGTAGAAGCTGGAGCCGTGCTGCATGTCGAGCACTTCGGCCTCGACGCGCTCCTTGGCGATGTCCTCGAGGACGATCTCGCGGGCGACGCCGCGCTGGGCGGCGGCGAAGGCGAGCGTGGAGCCGACGGCGCCCGCTCCGACGACGGCGAGCTTGGTGGGCTTGATGAGTGATTCAGCCATGTTGTTAGCGACCTCTCTTAAAAATCTGCCGATTGTGTCGGCTTTTCTCCAAACAACACATTCACTCTATCCACACACGATGACGTTTCCGAAATCACGCAGTCGGCGGATTTTGTGATCTTGCTCACAGCGGATATCGGCGCTGGCGATAACCGGCCATAACGCCGATCGATATGCCCGCGCCGGCTCGACCGAACGGACCGGACACGCGGCCCGTACCGGACACGCCGGGCGACACGCCGCGTACGCCGGCCGTTGCCGGATCATGCCGGACCGCGCCCGTACGGTCTCAGTCAATGGCCTGGTCGACCACCTGCGCGGCGAGCCGACTGCCGACCTCGGCCTCGACCATCATGCCGTCGTCGCGGTATTCGATGCCCGTCACATGCCCGTATTCGCGGATCTTCGAGACCAGGGAGCCGGCCGTATACGGCAGCAGGGCCCTGACGTGCACGTTGGGCACGGGCAGCATGGCCTCGACCTGGTCGCGCAGCTCGTCGATGCCTTCGCCGCTGAATGCGGAGACGATGTGCGCGTCGGGTTCGAGCGCGAGGATGCGCTCGCGCGCGGTCTCGTCCATGCGGTCGGCCTTGTTGAACACGAGGATGCGCGGTATTTCGGCCGCGCCTTCGATGTCGGCGAGCACGTCGTTGACAGCGTCTATCTGCGAGAACGGGTCGGGATGCGATCCGTCGACGACGTGCACGATCAGGTCGGCCTCGGCGACCTCCTCCAACGTGGACTTGAACGCCTCGATCAGCTGCGTGGGCAGGCGGCGCACGAATCCGACCGTGTCGACGTAGGCGTACAGACGCCCGTCCCGTGCCTTGGCGCGGCGCACGGCCGTGTCGAGCGTGGCGAACAGCGCGTTCTCGACGAGTTCGGCGGAACCGGTCAGACGGTTGGTCAACGAGGATTTGCCGGCGTTCGTGTAGCCGACCACGGCGACGGTCGGCAGTCCGTAGCGTCGGCGCGAGCCGCGTTTGACTTCGCGGGCCGGCGCCATGTCGCGGATCTGTTTGCGCAGACGGGCGATGCGTGTGCGGATGACGCGGCGGTCCATTTCGATCTTCGTTTCGCCCGGGCCGCGAGAGCCGATGCCCGCGTCCGCGCCGGCCGCACGACCGCCGGCCTGACGCGACAGCGAGCCGCCCCAGCCGCGCAGTCGCGGCAGCATGTATTCGAGCTGGGCGAGTTCGACCTGCGCCTTGCCTTCGCGCGACGTCGCATGCTGGGCGAAGATGTCGAGGATCACGGCGGTGCGGTCGACGACCTTGACCTTGGTCGCGTCCTCGAGCGCGCGGCGCTGGCTGGGCGGCAGGTCGTCGTCGACGATGATCGTGTCGGCCTCCTCGCGCGCGACGATGTCGGCGATCTCCTTCGCCTTGCCGGAGCCGACGTACGTGGCCGCGTCCGGCCGATAGCGGTGCTGCAGCAGGCCGTCGCATACGACCGCGCCCGCGGTTTCGGCGAGCGCGGCCAGCTCGCGCAGGGATTCCTCGGCGGCCGCGGCGGTGGTCGTGGCCGAGGACCAGACGCCGACGAGCACGACGCGTTCGAGACGCACCTTGCGATATTCGACTTCGGTGACGTCCTGCAGTTCTCCGAGTCCGGCGACGTGCTTGAGCTGGTTGCGCGACTCGCGCTCCTCCCACGCCTCGTTGGACTGTTCGAAGGCGGCGGCGTCGTGGTCGTGGTCGTCGAGCAGCACCTCGGATTGGTCGGCCAGCACGCCGGTCAGAGTGGGCCCGTCCTCGATGATGGGCTGGTTCACGACGGTCCTCTCGTTGGCGGACTGCTGGCTTTGCTCGCTCAATGGCACCTCTCGACTGGTTCTCTTGACTCACGATTGAACTATGGTGGTCTTTATTATCATCGTTTTGGACGACATGGAGTTCGCGCCGAGCTTCACGGCCGGATTGGGCCGGCCGGCATGGCGGCGCGCAGGCAGGCAAGGAGAGGCATGGCCGAGCAGTATTTTTCCGCCGAACCCACTTCGAAGGACGTGCGCCGCACGCTGAACGTGACGTTGCAGGGGCGTGAGGTGCCCGTCGAAACGTCGAACGGCGTATTTTCCGGCTCCCGGCTTGATCTGGGCACGTCGGTGCTGCTGCGTGAGGTGCCCGAACCGCCGTCGTCCGGCGCGTTCCTCGATCTGGGCTGCGGCTGGGGCCCGGTGGCGCTGTCGTTGGCGTTCGCCGCGCCGGCCGCCGACGTGTGGGCGGTGGATGTGAACGAGCGCGCGTTGGAGCTGACGGTCGAGAACGCGAAGCGCAACGGATGCGGCAACGTGCATGCGACGCGCACCGACGAGTCCGGCGTTCCCGCGGCGGCGCAGCCGGCCGTGTGCGAGACGATGCCGGACGGGCTTCTGTTCGACGTGATCTGGTCGAATCCGCCGATCCGCATCGGCAAGGAGGCGCTGCACACGCTGCTCATGGCGTGGCTGCCGCGGCTGAAGCCGGACGGGGGCGTCGCGTATCTGGTGGTGCAGAAGAACCTCGGCGCGGATTCGCTGGTTCCATGGCTGGCCGGTGAGCTCGGCGAGGGCTACGAGGTGTCCAAGTACCATTCGGCCAAGGGATACCGCGTCATCGAAGTGGTGCGCAACAACTAGCGAAGGCCCGTCGATCGGGGCCGTCGGCGGCCGATGGAGATCGGTCGCCGACAAGACATGCAATGAGTCAGGAACATATGAAATTCGAATATCCATCCGAACTGCCGGTGTCGGCCGCGCGCGACGAGATCGCCGAGGCCGTCCGTCACAGCCAGGTCGTGATCGTGTCCGGTCAGACCGGCTCGGGCAAGACCACGCAGCTGCCGAAGATCCTGCTGGAACTGGGGCGTGGATCCCACGGCCGGCAGATCGTGCACACGCAGCCGCGTCGTCTGGCCGCTCGCACGGTCGCCGAACGCATCGCCGCGGAGATGGGCGTGCGGCTGGGCGACGAGGTCGGCTATCAGGTGCGTTTCACCGATGAAAGCTCGCCGAAGACGCGCCTGCGCGTGGTCACCGACGGCATTCTGCTCGCGCAGATCCAGCGCGATCCCAAGCTCAGCCAATACGACACGATCGTCATCGACGAGGCGCACGAACGCAGCCTCAACATCGACTTTCTGCTCGGCTATCTGACCGCCCTGCTGCCGCAGCGACGTGATCTCAAGCTCGTGATCACGTCGGCGACGATCGATTCGGTGAAGTTCAAGGAGCATTTCGAGCACGCGCTGCACGAGAAGGTGCCGGTGATCGAGGTCTCGGGCCGTACGTTCCCCGTGCAGATCGTGTACGAGCCGCTCGGCACCGCGCCGGCGCTGATGCGCAACGTGCCCGGCTTCGAAACGGGCGCGCTGCCCGGCGAGGAGGCGTACGCCGAATTGTCCGCCGCGCCGAGCGCCTCCGACCGGAACGGCAACGGGGGCGGCCGCGACACGGACATGGACATGCCGACCGCGGTCGCCCGCGCCTGCGCCGAACTGGTCATCCATTCGAGCCACGAGCGCGGCGCGCGCGACATCCTCGTGTTCGCCTCCGGCGAGCGCGACATCCACGAGTTCGAGAACGCGCTGCGCCGCCATTACGGTCCGCGCGCCGACGACATGCGCCGGCCGGACGCGATCGAGATCATGCCGCTGTTCGCGAGGCTGTCGGCCAAGGATCAGCATCGCGTGTTCGAGCCGCATACGCATCAGCGCATCGTGATCGCCACGAACGTGGCCGAGACGTCGCTGACGGTGCCGGGCATCCGCTACGTGGTCGACCCGGGCACCGCGCGCATCTCCCGCTACTCGAAGACCGCGAAGGTGCAGAGGCTTCCGATCGAACCGATCTCGCAGGCGAGCGCCGACCAGAGGAGCGGCCGATGCGGCCGTATCGCCGACGGCATCGCGATCCGCCTGTATTCGCGCGAGGACTACGAGACGCGCCCGCGGTTCACCGAACCGGAGATCCTGCGCACGTCGCTGGGCGCTGTCGTGCTGCACATGCTGTCGGTCGGCGTGGCGCGCACGGCCGAGGACGTGACGAACTTCGGGTTCATCGACCCGCCGGACATGAAGGCCGTCTCGGACGGCTTCAACGAGCTGACCGAGCTCAAGGCCGTGGCCCGCAAGCGCGGCGAGGTGGTGCTCACGCACATCGGCCGGCAGCTCGCGCGCATCCCGATCGACGTGCGCTTGGGACGCATGGTGATCGAGGCGGCGAAGTCGACCACGCCGGACACGCTGGCCGCGGTGCTCGTGATCGTCGCGTTCCTGAGCCTGCAGGATCCGCGCGAGCGCCCGGACGAGGCGAGGGACGAGGCCGACCGCATCCACAACCGCTACGCCGATCCGACGAGCGACTATCTGACCGCGCTCAACATCTGGGACCGCATCTTCCAGGCTGACGGCGAGCCGAGCAATTCGGCGCTGCGCCGCATCTGCAAGACCGAGTACTTCAGTTGGATGCGCGTGCGCCAGTGGAAGGATCTGGTGAACCAGCTCACCGACATGTGCCATGAGCTCAAGTTCACGGTCGGCTCTCCGCAGCCCGCGTCGCGTCCCGGTCTGGAGGTGCGCCAGCTGCCGATCAACCAGCAGGCCGCCGGTTCGCTGCGCTGCTCGTGGGACGACCGTGGCATCCACACGTCGATGCTCGCCGGACTGCTGTCGATGATGGGCATGCAGATCATCCGCGAGCCGAAGGCGTCCGACTTCACCGGGCTGAAGGGCGCGGCGCGCGCGAAGGCGATCAAGCGTGCGCAGAAGATGGCGAAGAACGACTATCAGGGCGCCCGCGGCACGCATTTCGCGCTGTTCCCCGCCTCGAGCGTGGCCAAGTCCACGCCGCCGTGGGTGATGAGCACGGAGCTCGTGGAGACGAGCCGCCTGTGGGCCCGCTATTCGGCGGCGATCGACCCGGCGTGGGCGGAGCCGCTGGCCGGCCAGCTCACGCGCACCACGTACGCGGAGCCGCACTGGTCGGGTTCGCGCGGCTCGGCAGTGGCGAGCGCGAAGGTGCTGCTGTACGGCCTGCCGATCGTGCAGGACCGCACCGTGCAGTGGGGGCGCATCAATCCGCTTGAGGCGCGTGACTTCCTGCTGCGGCAGGGTCTGGTCGAGGGCGACATCCAGCAGCGGTTCAGCTACGACGAGTTCGTGGGCCGCAACCGCGACATCCTCGACGAGGCGGCCGACGACGCGAGCCGTACGCGTCAGCTGGCCGAAACGGTCAGTGACGAGGACCTGTTCGACTTCTACCAGTCGGTGATCCCGAACGACGTGACGTGCGTGGCGGATCTGGCCAAATGGTGGAGGAAGGAGCACGACGAGCACCCGCACCTGCTCGACTTCGACCCTGACAAGGTCGAACGCCTCGCCTCGGCCGAATCGGTGAGCCTGGCGGACTATCCGGACCATTGGCATACGCTCGGCACCGACGGCCAGCCGATCGACCTGCGTCTGAGCTACGTGTACGATCCGCATGACCCGCACGACGGCGTGACCGTGCATATCCCGCTCAAGGCGCTCTCCAGGCTCACGCCCGCGCAGTTCAGCTGGAACGTGCCCGGTCTGCTCGACGAGCTGATCGTGGGGCTCATCAAGTCGCTGCCGAAGACGCTGCGCGTGCAGTTCGTGCCCGCGCCGGACACGGCCCGCAAGATCCGCACGTGGATCGACGAGCATTATCCCGACCTGCCCGGTTCCGGCGAACGCAACAGGCCGAACCTGCCGCCGGACGATGCGGCCGATGCGGCCGGCGCCGCCTGGCCCGACCTGCCGCACGTGTTCACGCAGGCGGCGATCGCGACCGTCGGCGCGCAGATCCACCCCGAGGTGCTCACCGGCGACCTGTGGGAGAAGCTGTCGCCGTATCTGCGCATGACGTTCGCGGTCGAACAGCAGCTGCCTGCGCCGAAGAACGCTCGCGGACGGCGCGGCGGACGCGGGCCGGTCAAGGTGCTGGGATCCGGCAAGTCGCTGGTCGAACTGCAGCGAAGGTTCGCGGCCGAAGCGGAGGCGTCGGCGCGGCAGATGGTCAAGAGGCAGGCCGATCGCGCCGCCGATCAGGGCAGACTCGTCGAACAGGCGAACCTGCTGCACAAGGCGGGCGCGACCACCGAGTCGCGCGCCGACATGCTCTGGCACGGCGCGCTCGACACGCTGCGGCTGCCGTCCGAACGCATCTCGTCGCGCTGGCTCGGCGCGGAGGCGCTTATGCTCGCCTCGGCCCCGTACAAGTCCACCAAGGATCTGGTGGAGGACCTGCAGCTGGCCGCGGTCAAGCGGCTGTTGCCGAAGGTGGACACGCTGCCGGACGACGATGCGCTCGCCGACGCGGTGCTGGGCGTCACCGAGATCTTCGAGGACACCGTATACGCGGTCTCGCACGACGTGATCACGATCCTCAAACGCTATGCGGAGGTCGACAAGGCCGTGTCCGGCAAGGCCGACCTGCCGATGCTGTCGGTGCTGCAATCGGTGCGCGAGCATATCGCGACGCTTGTATTCCCCGGATTCGTCGGCGCCGCTCCCCCGGACGCGCTGGCGAACATCCCACGATATCTGCAGGCGGACATGATGCGCCTGACCAAGGCGAAGGCGGACAAGAACCGCGACGTGCGCTGGGCGTGGGAGGCCGACGAGGCCCGACAGCTGGTCGACAAGGCCAAGGCCCGCGCCAAGGCCGAGCCGGCCGGCCCACGGCACGAGGAGCTGGCCAAGAAGGCGGACGCCGCGCGCTGGATGCTCGAGGAGTTCTACGTGTCCCTGTGGGCGCAGGAGCTCGGCACCGTCAAGCCGGTGAGCCTCAACCGCATCAAGAAGGCGCTGGCATAGCCTCCGATGCCGAACGGGCCAAGGCGTGACGGTTTCGTCCCGTCTTGGCCCGTTCCGTTTCCGGTCCCGGGCGGGACGACTACAATGACGCTGCGATGGCACAGCAGAAGCAGCAAAAGCAACAGAAACAGACCAAACAGACGCGGCATACGAAACGAACCCGGCGTGCAGATCGGACCGATGCCGGAACGAAACGACGCAAGACGACCCCGACGGTGCCGATGACGCCGGAGCAGTGGAAACGCCGGTGGCGGTCCCTCTCCCCCGCGGGGCGGATCAAGACCATGCTGGTCACGCTGACGACGATCGTGTGCGTGATCGCGCTGTCCGTCTTCTCCGTTCGCTTCGTGCAGTGGCGCATCGCCGTGCGCACGGCCGAGGCGAGACAGCTGGAACTGACGCAGATCTACGACTTCGACCCGGGCGACATCATCTCCGACGGCCAGTTCTTCAACGCGGACGCGATGAGCGAGGCGGAGATCCAGTCGTTCCTCGACGAGCACGGCGCGGACTGCTCCGGCGACCAGTGCCTGAAAGCCAAGACCTTCGCCACGTCCGACAAGCCGGCCGACGAATACTGCGCGGCCTATCAGGGAGCGAAGAGGGAGACCGCGGCCGCGATCATCGCCAAATCGGCGCGAGCCTGCGGCATCAGTCCCAAGGTGCTGCTCACCGTCATGCAGAAGGAGCAGCAGCTTGTCACCGCGACCAAGCCGACCGCATTCCAGTACAAGGCCGCGATGGGGCTCAGCTGCCCGGACGACGACAGCTGCGATCCGAAATACGCCGGATTCTTCAATCAGGTGTACGGTTCGGCCGCGCGCTACCAATACTACGTCGCGCACGAGGACCGGTACGGCTACCATGCGGACGCGCTGAACTACATCCAGTACCATCCGAACGCGGGCTGCGGCGGCACCGACGTGTACATCCGCAACAAGGCGACCGCGCTGCTGTACATCTACACGCCGTACCAGCCGAACGACGCCGCGCTCGCGGCCGGGGCCGGCGAGGGCGACGCCTGTTCAAGCTACGGCAACCGCAATTTCGCGATCATCTACCAGAGCTGGTTCGGCGCGATGCGATGAGCGATACGCCGAAACGCGACGGCTAGTCCTTCTTGAGGTAGCGGCCCATCGAGAGCGTCGTCGCGACCGCGCACAGCGAGAAGACCGCGCCGACCGGACCAAGCCAGGCCAGGCCCAGATGGTCGTTGACCAGACCGCCGACGGCCGAGCCGATCGCGATGCCGATGTTGAACGACATCGAGTTGAGCGAGGCGGCGAGGTTCATCGAACCGGGGTGCGCCTCGGCGGCCACATCCATGTACAGCACCTGCGACGAGGCGTTGAACAGGTACATGAACATGCCGAGCACGATGAGCAGGATCGCGCCGTAGACCGGGATCACGCGGGCCAGCGCGAGCGAGCACAGGAGCACGCCGTGCGCGAGGAACACCCAGCGCAGATGGTAGAGCGGCTCCACTCCCCTGCCGCGTTCGGCGAGCTTGCCGGCGTACAGGTTGCTCCACAGGCAGGCCACGCCGTAGACGACGAGACCGATGCTCAGATACTGTTCCGGAATGTGGACCTCGTCGCGCATGATCGGCGTCAGATACGTGTAGAACACGTAGCTGGAGCCCGCGCCGAAGACGACGGCGAGCACGCCGAGCCAGATGCGCCGGTCGAAGAACAGACGGAACTGCGGCAGGAACCCGACCTTCATCAGGTGGCTGTTACGCGGCAGCACGAGCAGCATCATCACGATGAGCGCGACGGTGAGCAGGTCGATCAAATGGAACGACCAGCGCCAGCCGAACGTGTTCGCGATCCACGTGCCGACCGGCACGCCGACCACCGACGCGATCGAGAAGCCGGAGAACACCCATGCGATGAACTTGGTGCGGTACCGGTCGGTGGTCACGTCGGGCGCGTAGGTCATCGCGATGGCCACCAGCGTGCCGGAGACGAGCGCGATCATGATGCGCGCGACGACGAGCACGGCGTAGTTCGGCGCGAACGCGCACAGCACGTTGCCCGCGAGGAAGACGCCCATCAGCGTCAGATGCGTGGCGAAGCGCGGGAAGCGAGCCGACAGCGCGGAGCCGAGCGGCGTGACCGGCGCGTAGACGAACGCGAACAGCGACACGAGGTTGCCGACCGTTACTTCGGAGACGGACAGGCCCTTGGCGATGTCCGGCAGGATGCCGACGACGATGAACTCGCTCATGCCCAGCATGAAGCTGATCGCGATGAGCGTGACGACTGGAAGCGTAAAAAAGCGGGTGCCGACGGCACCCGCGTTCTTGGTTGAGGTCATGGGACGATACTACAACTTGGGCAGGTACGTCTTGAGCTCGTACGGCGTGACCTGGCTGCGGTACGCCTCCCACTCCTGCCGCTTGTTGCGGATGAAGTACTCGAAGGCGTGCTCGCCGAGCACGTCGGCCACGAAGTCGGACTTCTCCATGATCTTGAGCGCCTCGTCGAGGGACTCCGGCAGCGGCTGGATGCCCATCGCCTGACGTTCCTCGTCGGTCAGCTCCCACACGTCGTCGCTGGTCGGCTCGCCGAGCGTCATCTGCTTGTCGATGCCGTCGAGACCGGCGGCCAGCAGCACCGAGTATGCGAGGTAGGGGTTGGCGACCGGGTCGAGCGCACGGAACTCCATGCGGGCGGAATTGCCCTTGCCGGGCTTGTACTGCGGGATGCGCAGCAGCGCGGAACGGTTGTTGTGGCCCCAGCAGATGTAGCTGGGGGCCTCGTTGCCGCCCCACAGGCGCTTGTACGAGTTGACGTACTGGTCGGTGACCGCGCAGATCTCGGCCGCATGGTAGAGGATGCCTGCCGCGAACTGGCGGGCCGTCATCGACATGTTGAACTCCTGGCCGGCCTCGTAGAAGGCGTTCGCGTCGCCCTCGAACAGGCTCAGGTGGGTGTGCATGCCGGAGCCCGGCGCGTCGGCCAGGGGCTTCGGCATGAAGCTGGCGTGGATGCCGCGCTCCAGCGAGATCTCCTTGACCACCGTGCGGAAGGTCATGATGTTGTCCGCCGTCGTCAGCGCGTCGGCGTAGCGCAGATCGATCTCGTTCTGGCCGGGGCCGGCCTCGTGATGCGAGTATTCCACCGAGATGCCCATCTGCTCGAGCATGTTCACGGTGGCGCGGCGGAAGTCCATGCCGGGGCTGCGCGGCACGTGGTCGAAATAGCCGCCCTCGTCGATCGGGGTCGGGGCCTTGGACCAGTCGTCCTGGGATTCGAACAGGTAGAACTCGATCTCGGGGTGCACGTAGAACGTGAAGCCCTTCTCCTTCGCCTTGGCGAGCGCGCGCTTGAGCACATGGCGCGGATCGCCGAGCGACGGCTCGCCGTCGGGGGTGAGGATGTCGCAGAACATGCGCGCGGTGCCCTGCGGACCGCCGCGCCACGGCAGGATCTGGAAGGTCGACGGGTCGGGCTGGACGATCATGTCGTCCTCCGAAACGCGCGTCATGCCCTCGATCGCCGAACCGTCGAATCCGAGCCCCTCCTCGAACGCGGCCTCCAGCTCGGCCGGCGCGATGGCCACGGATTTCAGCGTGCCCAGAACGTCGGTGAACCACAACCGAATAAAGCGCACGTCGCGTTCCTCGACCGTGCGCAGCGCAAACTCCTGCTGTTTATCCATAACGCCCTATGGTTCCATCGCCGTGTTACGACGTTCGTTAACACAAGCCGTTCGCGGTATGGTAGTGGATTATGAGCGTGAATGAGAGCAACATCCTGGCCTCGGCCAACGCCGACCGGCCCATCATCGACATGCGGTCGTGGCATCAGGCAGACACCCCGGACGAACGCGAGCAAGCCGGGCTCGAACGCCGCTTCCGCGTGCCGCTGGAAAGCCACGCGCTGTGGCAGGTGCGAGAGGGCCGCCGCGACGTGATCGGCCTGTTGGAGGAACAGTCGCGCGTGCGCGTGCAGGATCTGATCCCGCTGCGCTACCAGCGCATGAGCGTCTCGCCGTTCACGTTCTACCGCGGCACGGCGCTCATCATGGCGAACGATCTGGCCCGCACGCCGGTCACCGGCATTCCGGTGCAGGCCGTCGGCGACGCGCACATCGGCAACTTCGGCATGTTCCGTTCCCCGTCGAACCGTCTCGTGTTCGACATCAACGACTTCGACGAGACGACGACCGGCCCGTGGGAGTGGGACATCAAACGGCTCGCCGTCTCGGTGGAGATCTGCGGCCGTGCGAACGGCATCCGCAAGCTGGAACGCCGGGCGGCGGTCAAGCGCTGCGTGCACTCGTACCGCGACCATCTGATGCAGTACGCGCAGATGGACTATCTGGACGTCTGGTACGACCACATCGACGTGGAGGCCGCGCTCGACCATTACGAACGCACGATGAACGGCCGACGCAACCGCACGCTGCGCGACGCCGCGGACAAGGCGGCCGTCAAGGACTCCAACCGCGCGGCCGCGAAGCTCACGTACCGCGACGGCGACAAGCTGCGCTTCCGATCCAAGCCGCCGGAGCTGACGCCGATCAACGAGCTGCACGACTACGCCGATCTGGAGGCGCTGCAGGGGCGGCTCGAAACGCTGTTCAACAGCTACCGGCATTCGCTGTACGAGGACCGCCGGCATGTGCTGAGTCACTACACGTATCACGACACAGCCCGCAAGGTGGTGGGCGTCGGTTCGGTGGGCACGCGCGCGTGGGTGTCGATTATGACCGGCCGCGACATCAACGATCCGCTCATGCTGCAGATGAAGGAGGCGAACGAGTCCGTGCTGGAGCGTTTCGTGGGCCGTTCGCCGTACGCCACGCACGGCGAACGCGTGGTGCAGGGCCAGAAGCTGATCCAGTCGACCGCGGACGTGCTGCTCGGCTGGGCGAGCTTCATGGCCGAGGACGGGCACCCGCGCGACTATTACGTGCGCCAGTTCTGGAACGGCAAGGGGTCGATCGACATCGACCATCTCAACGATCTGGCGCTGTCCGATCTGGGCCGCATGTGCGCGCGGTGCCTGGCGCACGCGCACGCGCGTACCGGCGACCGCATCGCGATCGCGTCCTATGTGGGCGAGGACGAGTCGTTCGACGAGGCGATCGCCTCGTTCGCGAGCTCCTACGCCGATCAGAACGACGCCGACTACGCGCTGTTCAAGCAGCTCATCGACGCCGGCAAGCTGCCTTGCGCGGCGTGAGCGCCGCCGTTGTGCGACACGGAGCGTGACCGGGGAGCGGACCGCTCTCCCTGTCACGGACCGTGTCACGTAACGGGGCCGTGTCACGCAACGTCGTGTGACACGGCCCCATTCGCGTGGCGATATGCCACGATTACTTCGCGACTTCGAGCGCCTCCTGGAGGGTGAAGGCGCGTGCGTACAGCGACTTGCCGAGGATCGCGGAGTCGACGCCGAGGTCGGCGAGCTCCTTGATCGCGCGCAGGTCGTCGAGCTTGCTGATGCCGCCGGAGGCGGTCACCTTGGCGTCCGTGCGTTCGGCGACCTCACGCAGCAGTCCGATGTTCGGGCCGCTCATCATGCCGTCGCGGGCCACGTCGGTGACGACGTAGCGCGAGCAGCCGACCGAGTCGAGGAACTTCATCGTCTCGAACAGGTCGCCGCCCTCCTTGACCCAGCCGCGGGCCGCGAGCGTGTGGCCGCGCACGTCGAGTCCGACGGCCACGCGGTCGCCGTATTTGCGGATCACGGACGCGGTCCAGTCGGGGTTCTCGAGCGCGGCGGTGCCGATGTTCACGCGGGCAGCGCCGGCCTCCAGCGCGGCGTCGAGCGAGGCGTCGTCGCGCACGCCGCCGGACATTTCGATGTTGACTCGATCGCCGAGCTCGTGCACGATCTCACGCAGCTGGGCGCGGTTGTCGCCCGTGCCGAACGCGGCGTCGAGGTCGACGAGGTGGATCCATTCGGCACCGGCCTCGACCCAGGTGCGGGCGGCCTCGAGCGGGGAGCCGTAGTCGGTTTCGGAGCCGGATTCGCCCTGGCGCAGGCGCACGGCCTTGCCGTCGCGGACATCGACGGCGGGCAGCAGTGTAAGGGACATGATCGAGACCTTTCTTACGAATCGTTATTTCGAGACGAAGCCGGCAGATCCTGCCGACCGACAAACGTCAGAACGTGGACACCCAGTTGCGCAGCAGCTGCGCGCCCGCCTCGGCGGACTTCTCCGGGTGGAACTGGGTGGCGAACAGGGGGCCGCGCTCGTAGGCGGCCACGAACCGGCTGCGGCCGTAGTCGCACCAGGTCACGCGTTCCGGCGCGTCGCCGAAGTCGATGTCGAGCCGGCTCAGATCGGCCGGGCGCACGTCCATCGCCGCATACGAGTGCACGAAATAGAACCGCTCATTCTCCACACCGCGCATCAGCACGGAGTCCTCGGCCGCGTCGACCGTGTCCCAGCCCATGTGCGGCACCACATCGGCGTCGAGCAGATCGACCGTGCCGCCGATCAGGCCGAGCCCGGCCGCCTCGTGACCGCGTTCGAGCCCGCGTTCGAACATGATCTGCTCGCCCACGCACACGCCGAGCACGGGTCGGCCGGCGCGCAGACGGTCGGCGATCACACGGTCGCCGGACATCTGCTTCAGGCCCTCCATGCACGCGGCGAACGCGCCCACGCCGGGCACGACCAGTCCGTCGGCTTCGAGCGCCTGACGATAGTCGGAGGTCAGGGTCACGTCGAGTCCGAGGTTGGCGAGCGCGCGCACCATGGAGCGCACGTTGCCGAATCCGTAGTCGAATACCACCACCGATGTCATGTTTGGTTCCTCTCGTTGTGGTCGTTGCAATCCGCACTGGGCGGACGCGTCGGTCTACCGGCCGCCGCCGGCTCACTGGATGCTGCGCGAGCCGCCTCGGCCGAATCGCGTGTGCTTGGCGAGCACCTGCATGGCCTGATCGTGGGTCATGCCGGAGGACGCGACGATGGTCGTGCCCTGCGCCTTGAGACTGTCGAGTCCGCCGATGCCGAGCATCAGGTCCTCGACGAACGGCGCGGTGGAGCTGAACAGGATCGGCGGGGCGAATGTCTCGCCCGGCTTGCCGCGCAGGTACATGGTCGCCTCGAGCTTGTCGGCACGGTTGACGGCGAGTACGACGGCCATGCCGTCGACCACGGTGGTCAGATCCTTGGCGGCCGCCTCCGGTCCGTCACCGTCGAGGCCGCGCAGCACGGCCACGGCCCCTTCCGGCGATTCGACGCAGTCGGCGGAGATGTCGGACAACTGGCAGAACGCGGCGAGCAATTGGGCGGAGGCGATGCGCGTGATGATCACCGCCGCCTTCGCCTTGTTGCCGAGCAGCCCGGCAAGCTCGTCCTCGAACTGGGAGGACAGATCGTCCGGCCGACCGCCCGCGCCGTCGTCCGCGGCGTCCGACGAATCGGCCGCATCCACGGAGCCTGCGACGTCCGAGACTTCCGAATCATCCGTTGCGTCGGTGTCATGTTGCTCCTGCGCGTCACGGAATTCCTGTTCGAACCCGGCGAGCGCGGCCTCCAGTTCGGCGTCGCTGAACTGCGCGTCGAAATCGTCCGGATTCAGATCGCCCGGCTTGTCGGCGTTGTCGTGGCGATCGTCGCTCATCACAGCGCGCCCTTCGTGCTCGGGATCAGGCCTTCGATGCGCGGGTCGGGTTCGATCGCGAACCGCAGCGCACGTGCCAGCGCCTTGAATTCGGCTTCGGCGATGTGGTGCGGGTCGCGGCCGGCGAGCACCTGCATGTGCAGGCAGATGCCGGCGTGGAACGCGATCGATTCCATGACGTGGCGCACGAGAGAGCCGGTGAAGTGGCCGCCCATCATGCAGTATTCGTATCCGGCCGGCTCGCCGGTGCACACGCAGTACGGGCGTCCGGAGATGTCGACGACGGCCTTGGCGAGCGCCTCGTCGAGCGGCACGGTCGCGTCGGCGAAGCGGCGGATGCCGCGCTTGTCGCCGAGCGCCTGCTTGAGCGCCTCGCCGAAGACGATGGCCGTGTCCTCGACGGTGTGGTGCACGTCGATGTCGGTGTCGCCCCACGCCTTGATCTTCAGGTCGATGAGCGAGTGCTTGCCGAGCGCGTTCATCATGTGGTTGTAGAACGGCACGGACGTGTCGATGTCGGTTTTGCCGGTGCCGTCGAGGTTGAGTTCGAGGTCGATGTGCGATTCGCTGGTTTCGCGGATGATGTGCGCGGTGCGTGCCATCTGATGCTCCTTACGCTACGGTCGCCGCGGTCGCTACGGTCGCCGTGGTGGCGGCGTGGTCGCGGCTGCGATACGTCAATATGTCTGCTTCCCGAGCCTACTCGGCTTCCACGATGCGCAGCACTTCGCTGAGCGCCTCGCGGAAGCGGGCCATCTCGTCGTCGGTGCCCATGCACACGCGCAGCCAGCCGTCCGGGCCGACGACGCGGATGAGGATGCCGCGGTCGAGCAGCGCCTCGAAGATGCGGTCGCGTTTGTCGAAGTGACCGCCGAAGAGCAGGAAGTTCGATTCGGATGCGGCGACCTCGAGCGGCTGGCCCTTATAGGTCTGGCGCTTGAGCCATGCGGCGGTCTGTTCGCGGATCTCGCGCAGGTGGGCGACCTGGCCGAGCTGTTCGTCGGTGTGTTCGAGCGCGGCGAGCGCGGCGGCCTGCGTGACGGCGGACAGGTGGTACGGCATGCGCACGATGCGCACGCAGTCGATGATGCCCTTGCTCGCGGCGAGGTAGCCGACACGGGCGCCGGCGAACGCGAACGCCTTGCTCATGGTGCGGCTGACGGCGAGGTTCGGGTGCGTTTCGATGAGCGTGACGGCGCTGGGCGTGCCGGGGTTGCGGAATTCGACGTACGCCTCGTCGACGACGACGATCGGGTGCACGCCTTCCGCGGCTCCCGCCACGTCGGCGGTCTCGCACACGTCGAGGATGCGTTCGAGGTCGGCCGGCGGCAGCGGCGTGCCGGTCGGGTTGTTCGGGCTGGTGAGGATCACCATGCTCGGCTTGATCTCGTGGATCGCCTCGATGGCGGCGTCCACGTCGAGCGTGAAGTCGGCGTTGCGGTGGGCGAGCTTCCAGCCGGTGAACGTGTCGCGCGCGTATTCGGGGTACATGGAGTACGTCGGATCGCAGCCGAGCGCGGTACGGCCCGGGCCGCCGAACGCCTGAAAGAGCTGGAGCATGATCTCGTTGGAGCCGTTGGCGCCCCACAGCTGGTCGACGGCGAGGCGGGCGCCGGACTCCTTGGCGAGGTAGTCGCTGAACGCCTTGCGTAGCGCGATGTGCTCGCGGTCGGGGTACCGGTTGAGCGTATGGGCGATCTCGCCGACGCGGCGCGCGATGGTGGCGCACACCTCGGGGTTCGGCTCGTACGGGTTCTCGTTGACGTTGAGGCACACCGGCACGTCGAGCTGCGGCGCGCCGTACGGCTCCTCGCCGATCAGGTCGTTGCGCAGCGGCAGGCTTGCCGGGATCGCGTTGGTTTCTTCGGTCATCATGCTCCCCTATTGCGTCGGCTGCGGGCGGGTTCGTCGCCCGTCCGCAGCCGCATGGTCGTTCGTCGGATATGGAATGGGAAACGGCAGGCGCCTCCCGCTTAGCGCAGGCCGGCCTCCGCCTCCTGCTCGCGCAGCGTGGCCTTGTCGTACGGGTCCTTGACGAAGCGGGACAGCACGCATTCGCCGTGGGCCGGCAGGTCTTCGGAGACGGCGAACGCGTTGATACGCGCGGCGAGGGCCTTGAGGCCCTCCTCGTCGTATTCGATGACTTCGACGGGCTTCATGAACGTGTGCACGCCGAGGCCGGCGGCGAAGCGCGCGGTGCCGCCGGTGGGCAGCACGTGGTTGGAGCCGGACATGTAGTCGCCGAGCGGGACCGGCGAGTAGGGCCCGCGGAAGATCGCGCCCGCGTTCTTGATGCGCTTGACGACCGCGTCCGCGTCGGCGGTCTGGATCTCGAGATGCTCGGCCGCGTACGCGTTGGCCGCGTCGATCGACTGGTCGAGGCCGTCGGTCAGGACGATCGCGGACTGCGTGCCGGACAGGGACGTGTGGACGCGTTCGGCGTGCTCGGTCTTCGGCACACGGTAGTTGAGGTTCTCCTGCACCTTGTCGGCGAGTTCGGGATCGTCGGTGAACAGGACGGAGCCGGCGAGCTCGTCGTGCTCGGCCTGGCCGATCAGGTCGGCCGCGAGCAGGCTCGGGTTGGCGGTCTTGTCGGCGATGATGCCGATCTCGGTGGGGCCGGCGACCGCGTCGATGCCCACGAAAGCCGACACGAGCGACTTGGCGGTGGCCACGAAGATGTTGCCCGGGCCGGTGATCTTGTCGACCGGATCGCACAGCACGTCGCCGTCCTGCGGCTCGCTGCCCTTGGCGCCGTAGGCGAACATGGCGATGGCCTGGGCGCCGCCGACCGCGTACACCTCGTGCACGCCGAGGATGGCGCAGGTGGCGAGGATGGTCTTGTTCGGCAGGCCCTTGTCGTTGTCGCGGGCCGGCGGGGTGGCGATGGCGAGCGATTCGACGCCGGCGGCCTGCGCGGGCACGGCGTTCATGATCACGGACGACGGATAGACGGCCTTGCCGCCGGGCACGTACAGGCCGACGCGCTGGATCGGGATCCAGCGTTCGGCGACGCGTGCGCCGGGCGCGAGATCGGTGTGGAAGTCCTGCGGCACCTGGTTCTTGGCGACTGCGCGGGCGCGGCGCACGGATTCCTCGATGGCGGCGCGCACTTCGGGGTCGAGCGTGGTCAGCGCGGCCTCGATCTCCTCCACGGGCACGCGCAGGTGTTCGGGACGCACATGGTCGAACTTCTCCTCGAAGTCGCGCAGGGCCGCGGCGCCGCGTTCCTTGACGTCGTCGAGGATCGGGCGCACCAGATCGGTGGCCTCGGAGGTGCCCATCGCAGCGCGCGGCATCGCGGCCAGCAGTTCGGCACGGGACAGTTTGCGACCGCGAAGGTCGATGATTCGCATGATGTTCTCGCTCATAACGCCCCATCGTAACAACGTCGCCTCACGAACCGCCGCGCGATGTCCGTTTTCACCCGAATCGTGAGATATCCGTACGATCCGGCGCCGAAATACGCCGAATACGCCGTGTCCGGGCCTTCCACGGCCATGCTCGCGGCCATGTTGCCGGCATCATCCCAGTGCGGCGACGGCCGGGTAGAGGGCGGCGAAACGCGGGTAGAGCCCGTCGTAGGTGAGGGAGACGACCGGATCGGGCTCGTAGACCGTGGTTTCGACCACGGTCCCGGTCAGGTCCGGCCGGTCGAGGACGAGCGCGGCGAGCGCCACGGCCGGCAGGATGTCGGCGTTGGCGAACACCTTGACCGGATGATGCAGCATGTCGGCCAGGATCCGGCACCATGCGGTTTCGCACGCGCCGCCGCCGATCAGGGAGATCGAGGTCGGCGGCTCGTCGAAGCTTTCCATGCCCTGCCGGATGGAGAAGGCGACGCCTTCGAGCGCGGCGCGCAGCATGTCGCCGCCGGTCGTGGCCGGTGACATGCCGACGAACACGCCCCGCACGGCCGGGTTCATCACCGGGAACCGCTCCCCCACCAGATACGGCAGGCACAGCACGCCGTTCGCGCCCGGCACGGACGATTCGACGAGCTCGTGCGCACGGCCGTAGTCGCCATCGGCGAACAGTCCCGCGGCCCAACGGTGCACGTCGCCGGCGTTGAGGAACGGCACCGCGTTGACGAATCCGTCCGCGACGCCGAACGCGAGGTTCGCGGCACCCGGCTTGTCGACGAACGGCTCGGGCGACACGGTGGCGATCCAGCCGGATGTGCCGAGGTTGATGTTGTACTGGCCGGGACGGGCGACGCCGCTGGCGAGCGTGGTCGCGCCGGCGTCGCCGATGCCGGCGTATACCGGCGTGCCGGCCGTGAATCCGGTGGCCTGCGCGGCGTCGGCGGTCACCGCGCCGACGACGTCCTGCGGCCGGTGCAGTTCGGGCAGCAGCGTCATGTCGATGCCGGCTGCGGCGCACAGTCCGGCGTCCCATCGTCCGGTATGGATGTCCATCGCCCCGGCCGTGGAGCATGCGGCCACGTCGCCGATGCACGCGCCGGTCAGTCGCGCGACCGCATAATCCTTGGAGCTGATGAGCACGTGCCGGGTCCGCGCGAACACGTCCGGTTCGCGATCGCACAGCCACATGAGCTTCGGCAACGGCAGACATCCTTCGAGCCGGTTGCCGACCACGGCGAGGAACCGTCGCGCGCCCTCCTCACTGCCGCAACCGTCGGCCGGATCGTCGCCGAGACCGTCATCGCGGCGACCGGCGGACGCATGATCGACGGCGATCGCCCGCGCCAGCCGTTCCGCTTGTTCGCCTGCACGGCCGTCGGAATACAGGATCGCGTTGCGCACCGGCCGCAGATCGTCGTCGAGCGCGATGACGTCCTGCATCTGCCCGCTGCAGATGATGCCGCGGATAAGATCGGCTCGGAAGTCCGGATCGGATTGCGCGGCGTCGCGCAGCATCGCACGGGCGACGTCACGGAACGCGCTCCACCACTGGTCCGGGTCCTGTTCGCGGGCGTCGCCGTCGACGATCAGGTCAAGATCGTCGCTCGCCGACGCGGCGATGCGGCCGTCGTCGTCGACCAGCGCGCCTTTGACCGCCGTGGTGCCCATATCGAACGTCGCCGCATATCCCCGTGCCATTCCGTCGCTCCTTGCCCATGTCCGTCACGCACGCGCCCATCCTCCGCATGCCATACCCGCATCGTACCGCCGAACGACGCAACCCGTCCGCCGCGGCGCGGTTCCGAGAGACGTCAGAAGGTCAGGCGCATCTGGTGCCAGACGACGTCGCCGTGCGTGGAGTCGGAGATGCCCTCGTCCACGTAGCCGAAGCGGGCGTAGAAGCCGACGAGCCGATCCTTGCAGGTCAGGACGAGTCCCGCGCGTCCGGCCGCGCGCGTGTCGGCGATCACGCGGCGCATGAGCAGGCTGGCGTAGCCGTGATGCTGCGACGCCGGAACCGTGTCCACGCCGAAGATCATCTGCCATGCACCGTGCGGATCGTGCTGGGACGGATCGTCGTACATGTCGTCGGTCAGGTCGCGCCGGTCGGTCGCGAATCCGTTGATGAACGATACGATCGCACCGCCGTCGTCGCTCGAATCGTCGCACAGCAGCCAGAAGCAGTCGGGATAGGCGGCCAGTCGCGCGCGGATCGCGCCCGGACCCGCCGCCTCGGCGGGAGGGAAGCACTCGGCTTCGATCGCCGCGAGCGCGGCCGCGTCGTCCGCAGTCGCGTGCCGTATCGTCAGTCGCGCGTCACCGGCCGTCGGTCCGGTCATCAGTTTGCTCATACCGTATAGTCATATCGCATCGGCCGGTTCGCCGACGGATGACGGCCGATCGGCGGGCAACGGACGGCATGAGCGTCGCCGTGGCCTTCCCGGACACGGAAAAAGGGTGGCGGACGCCGTTGTCCGTCACCCCATCGACTCCCGTCGGTCACGGCATAGCGGGCCGAAACCGCATCCGAACCGTTACTTGGTCAGATCGTGGGCCATCTCCTCGAACGTCGCCAGATAGGTGTCGCACGCCTGCTCGTCGTGGAAGACGGACAGCGTCCACTCCTCCTCGCGGCCCGGCGCCATGTAGACGCCGCGGTTGGCCTGGTAGAGCCATGCGAGCTGGTTGAGCGCCGCGTTCTGGCCCTTGCGGAAGGAGACGTAGTCGGTGATCTTGTGCGGCGAGAACGTCACGCAGCCCTTGGCGCCGAAGCCCTGCGCGTAGCCGGGGAAGTCGTACTTCTTGATGATCTCGCGGCAACCGTCCATCAGACGCTGGTTCATGCGGTCGAGATGCTCGTACGCGGCCGGGGTGAGGACCTTTTCGAGGCTGGCGCGCGCGGCGGCCATCGACAGCGGGTTGCCGGAGAACGTACCGACCTGGTAGACCTCGCCGTCCTCGACGACGTGCATGACCTCGTCGGTGCCGCCGATCGCGCCGGACGGCAGGCCGCCGGCGAGGGACTTCGCGATGGTGACCATGTCGGGGGTGACGCCGAACAGCTTGGTGGCACCGCCGGGGCCGACGGTCAGACCGGTCTTGACCTCGTCGAAGATGAGCACGATGCCGTGCTTCTTGGTGACTTCGCGCACGCCTTCGAGATAGCCGGGCTCCGGCGGCACGATGGACATGTTCATCAGGCAGGCTTCCATGATCAGGCAGGCCGGCGGGTTGCCTTCGGCCTCCATCTCCTCGATGCGGTGCTCGAGCGCGTCGAGGTCGTTGAACGGCACCGGCACGGTCAGGTCGACGGTGGCCTGCGGGATGCCCGCGCCGTACGGCAGGGACTTCAAGTGGTAGCGGTCGCCGATGTCGTTGTAGTCGGCGTAGATGGAGATCATGACCGCGTCGTGGTGGCCGTGGTAGGAGCCGAAGATCTTCATGATGTGGTCGCGGTGCGTGTAGGCGCGGGCGATGCGGATGGCGTCCATCGTGGATTCGGAGCCGGAGTTGTTGAAGCGCCACTTCGGCAGGCCGAAGCGCTTGGCGAGGTTTTCGGCCACGACCACGTCGTCCCAGTCGGGCATGGCGAAATGGGATCCCTTGGAGAAGCGGTCGTTGACGGCGGCGGCGATGTCCGGGTTGGCGTGGCCCTGCAGCATCGCGCCGAAGCCGTTGTTGAAGTCGTAGTATTCATTGCCGTCGACGTCCCACATCTTCGAGCCCTGGCCGCGGTCGACGTAGATCGGCCACGGGTCGCGCAGCTGATACGAGGAGGCAACGCCGTTGCACAGGTGTTCGCAGGCGCGCTCGTACATTTCGTGCGACTTGCCGAGCCTGGCGTTGAGCTTGTCACCTTCCTTCTCGGTGAGTTCCTTGATCTTGGTTTCGTCGATGGTCGTCGCCATGATGTCGCTCCTTAGTCTTGGCCGGTGTGATGCGCATCGTTTGCGAACGCCGATCCGCGGTCGCGTGTTACGCGTTTCGCAGGATCATGCGGTCCGTTCTGCGTTTTTCCCAACAGCTATAGATAATCACCTATTTATTTCGTAGCGATTACCGCAATATGCCACGATTTACTCGCCCACGTTGCATCCATGTTGCGAATTACGCAGGCCATTGCGATGCCGCAGAGATATTCGTAGGGGCTCCGGTCCGTATACGGCCGGCTCCTGCACGGCGCCGGAGACAGACGACAAAAGGCCGTGCGAAGCGTATGCCCCGCACGGCCCTATATCGGATCCGCCGTCCGACGCCCCGTCAGCTGCGGAAGTCCTCGAACATCATCGTGTAGTTGTCGTTGAGCTTGTTCGAGCAGCGTTTCTCGAGGATCGCATGCTTCTCCTCCTCGGCCGACGGCACGATCACGTTGAGCTTGCGCATGGCGGCCGGCAGCAGTTCGTCGCCGCCCTTGAGCACGCTGCCCGCGCCGGCGTTGCGTTCGACCGCGGTCTTGTTGGCCGGGTCGAGCATCCAGTTGATGAACGTCTTGGCCTGCGCGATGTTCTTCGCACCGCGCGAGATCGCCACGTTGTCGACGAACTTGTTCGCCCCGTCGCTCGGGAAGACGAATTTCAGGTTCGGATTGCTGCTCATGGCCTGATAGGCGTCGTAACTCCACGCCATGCCGACCTTCTGCTCGCCCGAGGCGAGGCGGTCGGCCACGCCCTCCGAACTCATCACGCCCAGCTTGCCCTTGTAGCTTTCGAGCAGGTTGGCCGCATCCTGATAGTCCTGCGGATCGGTGGCGCACTGGTCCGAACCGACCGCGCGCAGGGCCGCGTTGACGACCTCGATCTGGTCGCCGAGCAGCTGCGTCTTGCCCCACGACGCCTTGGGATGGAAGAAGTCGTTCCATGAGGTCGGCGCGTCGGAGGCGGGGATCGCCTTCGCGTCGTACACGATGCCCGTGTAGCTGACGATGTACGGGATGGAGTACTCCATCTTCTTGTCGTAGTACGGATTGCGGAATTCGTCCTTGATGTTCTTGGCATTCGGCAGCGTGTTCACGTCGAATTTGACGAGCAGATGCTCGTGGATGAGCTGTTCAACCATGTAGTCGCTGGGCATGACGATGTCGTACCCCTCGCCGCCGGTGGACTGCAGTTTCGCCTCGAGCGCCTCGTTGCTATCGAACGTGTCGACGGTGAGCGAGATGCCCGTGTCCTTCTCGAACGTCTTGACCACGTCGTCGGGCATGTAGCCGGCCCACGTGTAGATGTGCAGTTCGCCGCCGGTCGCCGCCCGGTACGTGCCGACCGCGTTCACCGTCGCGCCGGACGCGACGTCGCTCACGCCGCCGGAGCAGCCGGCGAGCGAGACCGTCGCCAGGCCGGCCATCGCGAGCGCAAGCTCGCGCATCATCAAACGTCGTTTCATCATCGCTCCCCCTTACTTGTCCTTGCGGTTCGTCAGCAGCGTGGACGTGACGGTCACGATCACGGCCAGCAGCAACAGCAGCGCGGCCACCACGTTCACGCTCGGGTTCACGCCCTTGCGGATGAGCGAGAAGATGTAGATCGGCAGCGTGGTGGTGCCGGCCGTGGTCAGGAAGTTCGAGATCATGAAGTCGTCCATCGACACGACGAACGCCATGAGCGCGCCGGAGACGATGCCGGGCACGAGCAGCGGCAGCGTGACGCGCATCACCGTGACGGCGCCGGACGCGCCGAGGTCCTCGGCCGCCTCGAAGCATGCGTGGTCGATGGTGGCGAGGCGCGCGCGGATCGGCATGACGACGAACGGGATGCAGAACGTGGTATGCGCGAGCACGAGCGGCACGAAGCCGGGCGCGAGTCCGATCAGGCGGATGAACGCCATCGTCGCGACGCCGAGCACGATCTCCGGGATCAGCATGGAGGCGTTGATGAGCATGGACGCGAGCGCCGAGCCGGCGCGCGACATGTGGTCGACGGCGAGCACGTACATGACGCCGAGCGTGGTGGACAGCGCGGTGGCGATCACGGCGACGATCAGCGACGTTTCGGTCGCGTTGATGATCGCGCCGTTGGTGAACACGCTGCCGTACCAGCGCAGCGAGAACCCCTGCCACAGCAGCGCCTACTTGCCGCCGTTGAACGAGAAGAACACGACGATCATCATCGGCACGTACAGGAACGCGAGTACGAAGACGCTCAGGAAGCCGACGAGCAGGAACCGTTTGAGCTGGTTGTCCTGCCGGCCGGAACGCCGCGTGCTCCATGCGCGGTCGGGGCGCTTGTGTTCGAGTCCTTCGGGCATGCGCACGCCGTCGGCGCCGGAGGCCTGCACCTGGGCGACCTTCGCGCCGAATTCGCTGGCGTTGCCGTATCGGATCGCGGACGGATCGGTGTCGTGGTTGATCATGCTCATCACGCACCCGCCTTTCTGGAGGCCATGCCGCCCATGATGGACGCGGCGAGCGCGCCGAGCAGCGTCACGGCGAGGATTACGGTGGACAGGGCCGCGCCGAACGGCCAGTTGCGCGCTTCGGAGAACTGTGAGGCGATGAGATTGCCGACCATGAGGACGCGTCCGCCGCCGAGCAGCACGGGCTGCACGTAGGAGCCGAACGCGGGGATGAAGCACAGGGCGATGCCGCTCATCACGCCGGGCATGGCGGCGCGCAGGATGACGCGGCGCATGACGGTGAGCTTGTGCGCGCCCAGATCGTAGGCCGCTTCGACGAGTCGGAAGTCGAAGCCGGACAGCGCCGAGTACATGGGCAGGATCGCGAACGGCAGGAACGTGTAGATCAGGCCGATCACGGAGGCGAACGACGTGTACAGCATCTGCTGCGATCCCATGCCGAGCAGGCGCAGCAGCCAGTTGACGGGGCCGTTCTCGTTGAGGATGAGCATCCACGCGTACGTGCGCACGATCAGGTTCGTCCAGAACGGGATGGTGACCAGCAAGACCAGGATCTGCTGGACTTTCGCGCTTTTCATCGACATCCACAGGGCGATCGGGAAGGCGAGCGCCACGCAGATCACCGTGGTGAGCAGCGCCTGCCACAGCGACGTGCCGAACACGGCGAGGTAGCGCGCGTCGAACGAGCGGTTGCCGAAGTAGTCGTGGCGGAACAGAAGCTTTTCGTAGGCGTCCGTGGAGAAGCGGAACACCACGCCGCCGCCCATGTCGGGCCGGCTCATGAACGAGAACGCGACGATCACGCCGATCGGGCCGAGCGTGAACAGCAGGCCGATCAGGATCGAGGGCACGGACCACAGGCGGTTGAGCATGCCGGGCTTGACGGGGTGTGCGGAGGCGAACCAGCGCCTCCACGCGGGCCGTCCGGCGGCCGCGGGCTTCGGTTCCGTTGCAGGTTCCGTGGTTGCAGGTTCCGGGGTCGCGCCGCTCATCGTTCCACCACCCTGATGTGCGCCGCCTCGACGTTCACCGATACGGTGGCCCCCTGGTGGAGCACGGCCGTATCGTACGGCGGGGAGAGCCGGACGAGCAGCTTGGTGCCGTCGGTCAGGCGCACCTCGCAGCGTACGTCCGCACCCATGAACATGAGCGTTTCGACGGTGCCGGTGAGCTCGGTGTCGCGCGGCGCGGTCAGTTCGATGCGTTCGGGGCGGATGGCCGCGCTGATCTCGGCGCCGGCCGGCCATGCGGACAGGTCCTGTTCGACCTTGAACGGCACGCCTTCGACGGTGATCTCGTTCGTGCCGGTCTTGACCGCGTCGACGAAGTTGATGTCGCCGATGAAGTCGGCGACGAACCGGTTGGCCGGCTCATTGTAGATCTCCTCGGGCGTGCCGATCTGTTCCGGCCTGCCCTTGGAGAAGACGGCGATGTGGTCGCCCATCGACAGCGCCTCCTCCTGATCATGGGTGACGAAGATGAACGTGATGCCGGTTTCGCGTTGGATGCGCTTGAGCTCGACCTGCATCTGCCGACGCAGCTTGAAGTCGAGCGCGGAGAGCGACTCGTCGAGCAGGAGCACCTTGGGCCGCTTGGCGAGGGACCGGGCGAGCGCGACGCGCTGCTGCTGGCCGCCGGACAGCTGGTTGGGCCGTCGCCCGCCGAATTCGCCGAGGTGGACGAGGTCGAGCATCTCCTGCACGGTGCGTTTGATCTCGTCCTTGGATTTATGTTCCATTTCGAGGCCGAAGGCGACGTTCTGCGCGACGGTCAGGTGCGGGAACAGCGCGTAGCTTTGGAAGACGGTGTTGACCGGGCGGTCGTAGGGCGCGAGCTGGTCGATGCGCTGGTTGCCGAGGTAGATCTCGCCGGCGTCCAGCGATTCGAGTCCGGCGATGGAGCGCAGCAGTGTGGTTTTGCCGCAGCCGGAGGGGCCGAGCAAGATGAAGAACTCGCCCTGTCGGATGGCGATGCTTACGTCGTCGATGGCATGGACTTCCTTGCCTTCGGCGGATCGGAACGTTTTGCGCGCACGGTTGATCGTCAGTCCGGATTCGCGTCGTTCGACTTCCGGATCGCGCGCCACCAACGGCTTGGCACTGCTCATCGCGTCTCCTTCTGCTTGGGTTGCTCGGCGTCGCATTCGCGCCGCATCTCGCGTTCACATCACACCGGATAGTGAAGAAGACCGCGATTTCCATAAAGTAAACGCAACATTGCAATTTATTTCGTCATGAAACCGAATGATTACATTGAAAACCGAAATAACACGCCATTGACACAACGAAAACCGCAATTTCACATTGACGCATGCATAATGGGAGCCCTCAGACAACGAATATCGCAGCGACATCGTCGCACGGCAAAACCCGAGGTGGTCATATGGGCACGATCAGAGGCGGCAGAACGGACCGGACGGACGTGGACGGCGCGATGCCGGACACGCAGCCGACCGTCATGGACGCGACGAACAAGCGCATCATCGCCCTGCTGCAGGAGGACGGCCGCCGCTCGTACGTGTCGATCGGCAAGGAGATCGGCCTGTCGGAGGCGGCCGTGCGGCTGCGCGTGCAGCGCATGCTCGACGACGGGATCATGCAGATCGTCGCCGTCACCAATCCGATGGACATGGGCTTCCGCCGGCAGGCGATGGTCGGCATCACGGTCGACGGCGACATCGAGTACGTGGCGAGCGAGCTCAAGGAGATCGCGCACATCGACTACATCATCATCACCGCCGGCCGTTTCGACATCCTGGCCGAGATCTTCGCCGAGGACGACGAAAGCATGCTCGAACTCGTCAACCGGCACATCCGCAAGATCGACGGCATCGCCCGCACCGAACTGTTCACCTACATGCGATTGGAATCCCAGCGCTACGACTGGGGCGTGCGGTAGGCACGCGGAAGCGTCGCATCGGGAAGCTCATCAGACGGCGGCGGATACGCCCCGCGAGGCAAATGCAGGATACGCGGGGCGCATACGCGAGAAGCCGGTATAGCATGGGAACCGCATGGCGAATCGGCCATCCAGTGAAGTCCCATGACAGCATGGAAAGGCATGATGATGAGCGAACAGAGTAGTGACACGGCATTGCGCGCGCCGGAACTGACGCTGAACGACAAGGCGCATTCAGTGATCCCGCAGATCGGCTTCGGCACGTTCCAGATCCCGCCGGAGGATACGCAGCGGGCGGTCGAGGAGGCGCTCGAGATCGGTTACCGTCACATCGACACGGCGGCCGCCTACTACAACGAGGAACAGGTCGGCGACGCGCTCAAGGCGACCGGCATGGCGGGCAAGGTGTGGGTCACCACCAAGCTGCGCAACTGCGATCAGGGATACGATTCGGCGATGGTCGCGTTCGAGGAGTCGCGCCGCAAGCTCAAGGTCGACGTGGTCGACATGTACCTGATCCACTGGCCGTTCCCGGCCGCCGGCTTCTACAAGGAGACGTGGCGCGCGCTGCTCAGGCTGCGTGACGAGGGCGCGATCCGCGTGCCGGCCGTCAGCAACTTCCTGCCCGAGCATTTGCGCGCGATCATCGACGACAGCGGCGAAACCCCGGCCGTCAACCAGATCGAGGCGCACCCGCGCTACTCGCAGCCGGGCAATCTCGCGTTCTGCAAGGCGCACGGCATCGTCGCAGAGGCATACAGCCCGCTCGGCCACGGCAAGGACATCGAATCCGATCCGGTCGTCGCCGCGGCCCGGACGCACGGCGTCACGCCGGCGCAGGTCGTGCTGCGCTGGCACACGCAGGAGGGACGCATCGTCATCCCCAAGTCGAAGCACGTCGAACGCATGAAGGCGAATCTCTCCAGCGCCGGCTTCGATCTGACGCAAGCCGAGCTCGCCGCCATCGACGCGCTTGACGACCCGCATGCGAACGTGAGCGCCGATCCGGCGACCTTCGCGCACTCGCAGTCGTGGGCCGACCAGCACGTGCGCGGCAACATCTGAGCCTACCTACTCGTTGAACGCGCGGTCGAGCAGATCGTCGATGTCGTCGAACCGGCGCACCTTCGGATCGTCGATCACGTGCCCGGCCGCGACCACCATCGCCGGCTGGCGCAGCGCGCGCAGGTCGAGCAGCGGATCGGTGTCGAGCACCAGCAGGTCCGCGGTCTTGCCGATCTCGATCGAACCGGTCACGCCGTCGACGCCCAGGATCTCGGCGTTGGCCTGCGTGGCCGCATGGATCGCCTCCGCGGCCGAGAATCCGGCGCGCTTGACCAAGAGGTCCAATTCGCGCCAGGTGTTGTACTGCGTGACGAACGTCATCGCCGTGTCCGTGCCGACGCCCACGCGGATGCCCTCCTCGTGCGCTTCGTCCGCGCCGGCGATCATGCCGGAGACCACGTTGCGCGAGTTCGACAATTGCACGTCGGTGATGCCGGTGACCGACTGGTCGATCTCCGTCAGCGGCAGCCCCGCCGACAGGGTCGGAACCAGCGCCGACCAGCCACGCAGCGAATGCGGGTTGTGCCGGAACAGTTCGATCATCTCCGCGTCGAGCGCGCTGCCGTGCTCGATCGTGTCCACGCCGGCGAGCAGCGCGCGGCGCACGCCCTCCGGGCTTTGCGCGTGCGCGGCGACGATCACGCCGGCTTCGTGAGCCGTATCGCAGATCGCGCGCATCTGCTCGACGCCCATCTGCGGACTGCCGGCCTCGCCGGCGCGCTGCGCGTCCGTGACGCCGCCGGTCGCGGCGATCTTGATCGCGTTCACGCCATGTTCGAGATTGAGCCGAGTGTTGGCCGCCATCTCGTCCGGCGTGGTGCCGGTCAGCGCGATCAGCGGAGCGCCGTGGCCGTCCGGGATCGCCAGCAGCGGTCCGGAGGCGAGGATGCGCGGGCCGACCAGCCGGCCTTCACCGATCCGGTCGCGCAGGTCGACGGCCTCGTATTCGACGTCGCCGAGCGTGCGTATGGTCGTCACGCCGGAGCCGAGCAGCGTCTCCACGCTGCGTTTGGCTCGGGCCTTGAGATACGGCCGGCCGAGCGGGGAATGCATGATCGCGGCGGTGGCGCGCTGGCCGCGCGGCGTCGCCATCTTCGGGTTGAGCGGCTTGCCGTCGGAGAACAGATGCACGTGCGCGTTGATCAGGCCCGGCATGACGACCTTGTCGGTCGCGTCGATCACGCGGCGGCCGTCGCCGACCGGCGTCTGCGTGCTGGGGGCGACCTGTTCGATGCGACCATCCTTGCCGACGAGGATCGTCGTGTCCTCGAGCGTGGTACCGACCGCATCCGCGACGACGACGGTGGCATGGGTGATGGCGAACGGTTCGCGCGGTGCGATGGCGGCCATGTGCGATTTCCTTACGTGTGACTGTGCGGCTGTATGACTATGCGGCTGTGCTGCCGTGCTGCTGCATTGCTACGTTCGTGCGACGCGCGGGCCATGCGACCGCCCGCGCCGTCTGTTCGGATCGTCTGTTCGGATCGCCGTTACTCGCGGACGAGCTGGATGTGCTCGACGTCGTCGCGCTTGGAGCGGCGGAAAAGCACGAAACGGTTGCCGATGGTCTGCACCACTTCGGCGCCGATCTGTCCGGCGAGCTTGTCGGCCGCCTCCTTGGCGGTCAGTCCGGAGCCGTCCTGGACGGCGATCTTGAGCAGCTCGTGGCTGTCCATCGTTTCGGACGCCTGCTTGACGGCCGCGTCGGTCAGATCGTTCTTGCCGATGTACATCAGCGGCTTGAGCTGGTTCGCCAGCGCGCGCAGCTGCTTGGTCTGCTTCTTGGTCAGTGCCATTGAATTCCTTACTGTTACGTGACTGTCCATCGTGCGACCGTCTGCGACGCGTCATGCACGATGCCTCATACGAGCATACCGGCGCGGGGCGATGATCCGGCACGTCGCCCTCGAGAGCCCTCCCTGCGTGGCGGTTTTCTCTCACTACCAGCCCCTCAGCGAGCGTTTTCCGCCACTGCATGCGACGCGTGGCGGGAAACGCCCGCGGACGGGCCTGTCGGTGAGAGAAAACCGCCACTGAGAGTGCGGACCACTGGTTTTTCGACACAACACGGGCTAGTGTCTATAGCGGGAGCCGCATAAATGCGACATCATGTCTATCAAGACAAAGTTGACATCATGTCAACTCCACCGTCAAGGAGGCGGAACATGTACTATTCCAACGGCAACTACGAAGCCTTCGCCCGTCCGAAGAAGCCGGAAGGCGTCGAACACAAGTCGGCGTACATCATCGGCACCGGCCTCGCGGCCCTGTCCGCGGCCTGCTATCTCGTGCGCGACGCACAGATGCCCGGCAAGAACATCCACATCTTCGAAAAGGACGCCGTGCCCGGCGGCGCCTGCGACGGCGCCGAGATCCCCGGACTCGGCTACGTGATGCGCGGCGGCCGCGAGATGGACAACCACTTCGAGGTCATGTGGGACCTGTTCCGCTCCATTCCGTCGATCGAGACGGAAGGCGTGTCCGTGCTCGACGAATACTACTGGCTCAACAAGGAGGATCCGAACTACTCGCTGTGCCGCGCCACCAAGGACCTCGGCAAGGACGCCGAGACGAACGGCAAGTTCGGGCTCTCCGACAAGGCGTCGATGGAGATCATGAAGCTGTTCTTCACGCCCGACGAGGACCTGTACGACAAGCCGATCACCGACTTCTTCGACGACGAGGTGCTGAACTCCAACTTCTGGATGTACTGGCGCACCATGTTCGCGTTCGAGAACTGGCACTCCGCGCTCGAAATGAAGCTGTACATCAAGCGCTACATCCACCACATCGGAGGCCTCCCGGACTTCTCCGCGCTGCGCTTCACCCGCTACAACCAGTACGAATCCATGATCCTGCCGATGGTCAAGTATCTCGAAGGCCACGGCGTGCAGTTCCACTACAACACCAAGGTCGAGAACGTCGAATTCGCGATCGGCGGCGGCGACGGCCCCAAGCGCGAACACACCGGAGTCGGCCAGGACACGATCCTCAAAATCCAGGCCACGTCCGGCGTGTTCAAGCGCAACCCGTACAGCTCCCCCACCAAGAAGCTCGCCGTGCGCATCGACCTCGACCATGAGGGCGAGAAGTCCTCGATCGACCTGACCGAACGCGACTACGTGTTCATCACCAACGGCGGCTGCGTCGAGAACTCCACGATGGGCTCGCAGCACGCGCCCGCCCCGTGGAACCCGGACATCAAGCCCGGCGGCGGCTGGGACATGTGGCGCCGCATCGCCAAGCAGGACCCGAGCTTCGGCCACCCCGACACGTTCTGCTCCGACCCGCAGGCCACCAAGTGGATGAGCGCCACCGTCACCACGCTCGACAAGGAGATTCCGCCGTACATCCAGCGCATCTGCAAGCGCGACCCGTTCACCGGGCACGTCGTCACCGGCGGCATCGTGACGGTGACCGACTCCAACTGGCTGATGAGCTGGACGCTCAACCGCCAGCAGCAGTTCCGCGACCAGCCCAAGGACCAGCTGTGCGTGTGGGTCTACGGCCTGTTCCCCGACAAGCCCGGCAACTACATCAAGAAGCCGATGACCGAATGCACCGGCGAGGAGATCTGCGCCGAATGGCTCTACCACATGGGGGTGCCGGCCGACAAGATCGAGGCGCTCGCCAAGAACCACGCCAACACGGTGCCGGTCATGATGCCGTACATCACCGCGTTCTTCATGCCGCGCGCCGCCGGCGACCGCCCGGACGTGGTGCCGGACGGCGCCGTCAACTTCGCGTTCCTCGGCCAGTTCGCCGAAACGCCGCGCGATACGATCTTCACCACCGAATACTCGATGCGCACCGGCATGGAGGCGGTGTACACGCTGCTCGACGTGGACCGCGGCGTGCCCGAGGTGTGGGGCAGCGTCTACGACGTGCGCAACCTGCTCAACGCGACGGTCAAGCTGCGCGACGGCGCGCCGGTGACGGACATGAAGCTCAACTTCGTGGAGAAGGCCGTGCTCGGCAAGATCCTCAAGAAGCTTGACGGCACCGACATCGCGACGCTCCTCAAGGAGTATCACGTGATCTGAACGCGATCCCATTGATGCCGACTGTTTTCGGCCGGCATTTGTTGCTTGCTGTCATGCATAGCACAGCGGCCCGGTTGTTCCCTCCCATAGCGAGAGGAACAACCGGGCCACTTCAAGTGCGTCCGCTCACCGCGCGTCACGCGCCTGCCCGCGTCACGCGGCGGGCAGGCAGCTGGGGCCGAAGAGGATCTTGATCTCGGCGAACAGCGCGGTGTCGCGCCGCACGCGGAACCGGTCGCCGAACGTGAGCACCTGCGCGTTGCCGTCGTCGTCCATCACCGCGAGCCGCACCTCGCAGGTGCCCGGATGCGAGTGCAGCACCTGCGCGAGCCGGTTCACGTTGCCGCGGCCGAGCGCCATCTGCGGCAGCGTGATCAACAGCGGCCGTTCGTCGGCGGCCTCGAGCGTCGGCACCTGCATTTCGGTGGCCCTCATGGACACGGTCTCGTCGCGCACTTCGGCAGTGCCGCGGATCTGCACGATCTGGTCGACGGCCAGATCGGCCATCGCCGCCTCGTACACCTTGCCGAAGAACATGCACTGGATGCTGCTTTCCATGTCCTCGACGGTGACGATCGCCCACGGGTTGCCCTTTTTGGACACACGTCGGTCCACGCCGGTGATGAGGCCGGCGATGGTGACCTGCTGGCCGTCGCCCATGGTCTTGGCACGGTCGATCAGGTGCGCGATGGACATCTCGCGCAGTCCGGCGAGCACGGCCTGCATGCCGGAAAGCGGGTGGTCGGACACGTACAGGCCGAGCATTTCGCGTTCGAAGTTGAGCTTGGTCTTCTTGTCCCACTCCTCGATGTCGGGCACGTTCACGGCCGCGTCGCCCATGGCCTCCATGCCGCCGTCCTCGTCGTCGGAGAACAGGTCGAACTGGCCTTCCGCCTGCTTGCGCTTGATGCCGACGACCGAGTCGATGGCCGCCTCGTGGATGGTGAACAGGGCGCGGCGGTTCGGGTCGATCGAGTCGAACGCGCCGGCCTTGATGAGCGATTCGATCATGCGCCGGTTGAGCGCGGTGAGCGGCACGCGGCGCACGAAGTCCATGAAGTTGACGTACTTGCCGCGCGGGCCGCTGCGTTCGGCGATGATGTCCTTGACGGGAGCCTCGCCGACGTTGCGGATCGCGCCGAGGCCGAAGCGCACGACGTCGCCGACTGCCGAGTATTCGAACACCGACTCGTTGACGTCCGGGGAGAGCACCTGGATGCCCATGCGGCGCGCCTCGCCCAGGTAGAGCGCGGTCTTGTCCTTGTTCGTGGACGCGCCCTGCAGCAGGGCGGCCATGAATTCGACCGGGTAGTGCGTCTTCAGGTACGCGGTCCAGTACGAGATCAGGCCGTATGCGGCCGAATGCGCTTTGTTGAACGCGTAGCCGGAGAACGGGACCAGAATCTCCCAGATCGCCTCGGCGGCCTGTTCGGAGTAGCCGTGCTCCTTCATGCCGGCGAAGAACGGCACCTTCTCCTTGGCCAGCACCTCGGGCTTCTTCTTGCCCATGGCGCGTCGCAGCACGTCCGCCTTGCCGAGCGAGTAGCCGGCGAGGATTCGCGCGGCGGACTGCACCTGCTCCTGGTAGATGATCAGGCCGTACGTCTCGTCGAGCACCTGCTTGAGCGGTTCGTCGAGCTCGGGGTGGATCGGCGTGATCTTCTGCAGGCCGTTCTTGCGCTTGGCGTAGTTGGTGTGCGATTCCATCGACATCGGGCCCGGTCGGTACAGGGCGATGAGTGCGGAGATGTCGTTGAAGTTGGTCGGCTTGAGCGTGCGCAGCAGCGCGCGCATGCCGTCGCCATCGAGCTGGAAGACGCCGAGCGTGTCGCCGCGCGAGAGCAGGTCGTACGTCGGCTTGTCGTCGAGCGGGATCTTCGTGTGGTCGATCCTGCCCTTGCCGTTCTGTTCGATGTTGCGTATCGTGTCGCGGATGATCGTCAGGTTGGACAGGCCGAGGAAGTCCATTTTGACCAGTCCCAGCGTTTCGCACGTGTGGTATTCGAACGTGGTCGTGACCGTGCCGTCGACGCGTTCGAGCAGCGGCGACGTGTCGGTGATCGGCTCGGAGCCCATGATCGTGGCGCACGCGTGCACGCCGGTCTGGCGGATCAGGCCCTCGATGCCCTTGGCCTCTTCGGTGATGCGCTTGACGTCCGGGTTGGAGTCGTACAGTTCGCGGTATTCGCGCGCTTCGGCGTATCGCTTCGCGTTCGGGTCGAAGATGTCGTGCAGGCTGATGTCCTTGCCTCCGGTTTCGGCCGGAGGCAGCGCCTTGGTGACGGTGTCGCCCATGGAGAAGTCGTAGCCCATGATGCGCGCGGAGTCCTTGAGCGCCTGCTTGGTTTTGATCGTGCCGTAGATCACGCACTGGGCGACCTTGTCGTGGCCGTACTTGTCGGCCACGTATTCGAGCACGCGGGCGCGGCCGTCCGGGTCGAAGTCCACGTCGATATCCGGCAGGGAAACGCGTTCCGGGTTGAGGAAGCGTTCGAAGATCAGGCCGTGCTTGAGCGGGTCGAGTTCGGTGATGCCCATCGCGTAGGCGACCATCGCGCCTGCGGCGGAGCCTCGGCCCGGGCCGACCATCACGCCGTGCGTCTTGGCCCAGTTGATGTAGTCGGCGACGACGAGGAAGTAGCCGCAGAACTGCATCTGGCAGATCACGCCGCACTCGTAGTCGGCCTGCTTGAGCACCTCGATCGGCGGATTGCCGTCGTAGCGCTTTTCGAGGCCCTCCTCGACCTTCTTGAGGAACAGCGACGTCTCGTCCCAGCCTTCGGGGCAGGCGAACTGCGGCATGAACGCGCCGTCCTCGTTGTCGTCGAACATGACGTTGCAGCGTTCGGCGATCTCGAGCGTGTTGTCGCACGCCTCGGGCAGGTCCTTGAACAGTTCGCGCATCTCCTCGGCCGACTTGATGTAGTAGCCGGAGCCGTCGAACTTGAACCGGTCGGGATTGTCGAGCGTGTCGCCGGAGTTGATGCACAGCATCGCGTCCTGCGCGTCGCGGTCGGCCTCGTGCACGTAGTGCGAATCGTTGGTGGCGAGCAGCGGCGCGTTGAGCTTCTTCGCGATGGTGAGCAGGTCGTCGGTGACCTGCGTTTCGATCTTCAGACCGTGGTCCATGAGTTCGATGAAGAAGTTGTCGCGTCCGAAGATGTCCTGCAGTTCGCCGGCGGCGCGCAGGGCCTCGTCGAACTGGCCGAGGCGCAGGCGCGTCTGGATGATGCCCGACGGGCAGCCGGAGGAGGCGATCACGCCCTTGGAATAGGTAGCGAGCACCTCCTTGTCCATACGCGGATAGCGCATGACGCGGCCTTCGAGGTTCGCCACCGAGCTCGCCTTCATGAGGTTGACGAGGCCCTCGTCGTTTTCCGCCCACATGGTCAGGTGGGTGATCACGCCGCCGCCGGAGACGTCTTCCGGGTTGCGCCGGCGGTGCTTTTCGTCCAGGTTCGGATCCCAGTTCGTGTCCCAGCTGACTCGGGTGGGATCCTGCCTCGCGGTTTCCGGCGTCACGTAGGCTTCGATGCCGATGATCGGCTTGACGCCGGCCTTGACCGCCGTGCTCCACATTTCGTACGCGCCGTGCATGTTGCCGTGGTCGGTGATGCCGACGGCCGGCATGCCGAGTTCCTTGACGCGGCTCACCAGATTCGGGATCTTCGACGCGCCGTCCAGCAGCGAATAGTGCGTGTGATTGTGCAGATGTACAAAGCTCTTTCCCGTTTCGGCCATGCGTTCCACCATACCCCATCCCCTTGGCCTCTCCCCCATGGCGAATCTCGCCGCAATGGCCTCGGGCCGGACGATGCGCGATTCCGCTGTGGATAACCCGTTGTGGATAACTCCCGACCTTTCGACCACAGGGGCCGTTTTTCATTGACAGGCATGGCGGCGGTCCCGTAGCGTGGGAGGCCCATGGCGCACGAGAAAGGAAACGATGATGTTGCCCTCGCCCTACCCTTCCCAGCAGGAAGACAGATCCGCTCCCCCGAACCGGCGGTCGTGGCCGCCACCGCCGTACTCCGCGGACGGCAGGCGACCCCGGCCCGACGATGACGAATCGGGCGCCCGCATCCTGCGTTCGATCGGCGTCTCCTCCATCGTGCTGGGCGTCGTGCTCGGCCTCGCTGCGCTCGCCGGCACGATGTATCTCAATCGCGGCGAATACCGGCCGGAGGACGTGCTGGTGCTGCTTGCGGTCTGCGCGGCCGGAGTCTGCTGCGTACCGTCGCTGATCACCGGCGTGGTGCTGTCCGTGGCCGCGGCCGTGCAGGCCTGCCGGGAACGGCGGAATGCCGCGGGCAACGGCAACGACGATCCCACGCTCACGGACGACTTCGTGGCTGCTGAAGCATCGCGGGAAGGACCGTCATGTGTCTAGCACCGGCATGCCCGACGCCGCAGCGACGGGCGCCGACCGCATATCGGCGTCCCCCGTCGAGAACGGACCGTCATGCGCTCAGTTCAAGGCCCCCGACTCGTGCTTCGCACGGATGGCCTCGAGCGCATGGGCCAGATCGGCGGGATACCGCGACGTGACCGTGGTCCATACGCGGGTGCGCGGGTGCCGGAATTCGAGTTTCATGGCGTGCAGCCATTGCCGGTCCAGACCGAGTTCGGCCGACAGCACGGGATTCGCCCCGTACATGGGGTCTCCGACGAGCGGATGCCCGATGGACGAGAAATGCACGCGAATCTGGTGGGTGCGTCCCGTTTCGAGGTTGACGGACACCAGCGTGGCCTCTCCCCCGAAACGCTCCATCACGTCCCAGTGCGTGACGGCGGGCTTGCCGGACGGCGTGACGCAGAAGCGGAAGTCGGACACCTTGGCGCGGCCGATGGGAGCCTCGATGGTGGCCTTGTCCTCCTTGAGACCGCCCTGCACGAGCGCATGGTATGTCTTGCGGACCTCGTGCTCGGCGAACTGACGGCGCATCTCCACATACGCAAGATCGGACTTGCACACGAGCATGAGCCCGGACGTGCCGACGTCCAGCCGCGAGACGATGCCCTGCCGGCCGGGGGCTCCGTACGACGTGATCGACACGCCGCGGTCGAGCAGGCTGCCGAGCACGGTCGGCCCGGTCCAGCCGACGGACGCGTGCGCGGCGACGCCGACCGGCTTGTCCACGACGACCACGTCGTCGTCCTCGTACACGATGGCCATGTCCGTGGCGATCGGCTCGGGTTCGGCCCGTTCCTCGACCAGATCGAACTCGACCGTGTCTCCGGACATGAGTGAGCCGGATTTGGCGATGTCGCGGCCAAGCACCCGGGCCTGGCCAGTTTCGATCACGTCGGCGGCCTTGGCGCGCGAAATGCCGAGCATTTTGGCGACGGCCACGTCGAAGCGCTTGCCCACCAGGGCGTCGGGGGCGGGTACGAGACGGCTCATAGCGTGTCTCCGCCTTCCGACGCGTCCTTCCCTCCGTCCTGCTGCGCATCGGAACGGGCCTGCGTCTCGTCGAGGCGCGCCAGATCGGCCTTCGAGAACGGTTCGCCCGTCACGATGAGCGCGACGATGCCGATGCCCGCGACCATGAGCCAGATGTCGGCCACGTTGCCGACCGACCAGCCGTAGTTCAGGAAGTCCACG